>NZ_AKJB01000113.1:0-38736 GCF_000282555.1 Pseudomonas sp. GM102
GCGCCAGCCACTGCCAGTGGCCGTCGGGCTCGCTGCCTTTAGGCAAGGTCAGGGCATATTTGCCATAGCCGCCGAGGGTGCGCAGTTTCGGGATCAGGTAGGTTTGCGCGGCGTTGTAGAACACCGGCTCCATGTCTTGCGGCAGGCTGTCGAGGGTTTCCTGTTGCATCAGTTGCGCCATGGAGTCCGGGCCGAAATAGATCGGCATCAGCAGGTCTTTCGGCACGACGTCAGCCATGGGCGGGAAGCGTTTGTCGAGGGTGCCGAGGGCTTTGTCGACCAGTTTGTCGTCCAGGGAGAACAGCAGCGTCGAACCGTGGCGAGCCAGGCTGACGCGCATAAAGGCTTTGCCGGTGATCGCGTCCGGTTGCTCGGCATCCTTGGCTTTATAGGGGCCGAAATTGGAGCTGACCTGGCGCTGCCACTGGTGGGTCTGGCCTTCCTGTTTCTCGACCACCGGGAACGCGTGCTCGGCGACGTTGCCTTCGTAGGCGCCGACCATCGAGCCGAACAGGTTGCCCAGGTCGCCGTCGAGTTTGGCGCTATCATCGTCGTTCAGGCTGGCCACCAGCAGCGGCGTGTACAACCGCGAATCGGCGTACCAGCACAGGCCGGCGGCACCGGCCATGTGTTCGGTCAGGGCTTGGGCCACGGCGTCGTCGGCGCCGAGTTTCACCAGCAGCGGTTTCTGTTGCTCGGCGGCCAGCGGCAAGGTCACGCAAGCACTGGCGCCCATCGGCATGGCCTGCCAGATCGGTTTGAAGTCGAAGTCGGGCTGGTTTTCCAGTTCATCCATGGCGAGGAAACTGTGCCAGCCCTTGTCGTCCATGTCGAAACGCAGGCCGGCGAAGTTCGGGATGAAGCGCTGATAACCCATGGCCAGGACGCTGGAATTGACCGAGAGGCGTTGTTTTACCTCAGGCGCGCGGGGTTGCAGGCCGAAGGCTTCGGGGAACAGTTTCTGGCCACCGAGCAGTGCTTCCAGCGATTCGGTCGAGACCATGCCGGGTTCTTCGACTGGACCGTGGCCGGCGTCATAAAGCTTGGCCGGGTTGGACAGCACCACCAGTTTGTCGCCATGAGAGGCGAACAGCAGCGCTTTGCTGTTGTTGTAGGTGAGTTGATAAAGCGGCACCACATCGCCGGCGACCTTGATTTCAGCCAGCTTGCTCAGCTGCGTATCATCCAGCGCCACTTTTGCCAGCGGCTCCAGCACCTTGGCCAGCCCGCCACGATCCATCACCAACAGAAAATCCTTGAGACGCCCATCCGCCCCACGCCACAGCGCCACGTCCGCCGGTTGATCGAACAGCTGCTCGATCAGGCTGTCCTGCAATTTCAGGTCATGCTCGTAAATGATCCGCCGCAAGCTGCCGATCAAACCGAGACGGTCGGCGTGGGCTTCGTAATAGAAGACGAAATCTTCGGTCAGGGTTTCCTTGAGAAACGGCACCGCCAGCAGATCCTTGGGCAGTTGGCTCAGGGAGTGGGTTTCGAGCAAACCGTCCGGCCGGCTCATGCCCAGCTTGTCACTGGCCAGTTCCGCAGGCGGAGCCTTGGGTTGGTTCAGGAACCATCCCAACCCGCCCGCCACGCCGGCCACCAGGCACAGCCCGATGACCAGCGCCGGCCAGCGACGGGAAGTGTTGGCGGCAGGCGAAACGCCCGGGGAAACAGTGTTATCACTCATGTTCACAAACCCAATTCATCCGTGGTGCGGGATGTTTAATAGTTGAAAGTCTTGACCAGCAGCAGGTCGCCGATCGCTCGCAAAGGCACGATGAAGGTCTCGCGTTTTTCGTCGACGGTGTTTTCGTTGAGCACCAGATTGATTTGCGAGGTGATCACCTCGTTCTGGTTGCTGGTCTCATCGAAGTTATAGCCGCCGCTGCCGAAGTTGCCCCAATAGTTCACGTAAACCAGATAAGTGCCATGCATCGGCGCGGTCATGGTGAACATTTCCGGGCCGGGGCCATCGACCCCGTCCGGGTCCAGGCCGCCGCCGTTGCTCATTGCAGGGCGAGCCCAGAACGCATGCTGGCCGTCGGGGGTAATGATGTGCAGGTCAAGTTCGGCCTTGGAATCGTCCCAACCCAGCACCACGCGAATTCGCGCCGGCGTGCGCAGGTTGTTGGCTTCGTAGAATTGAACGCGCTTGAGCGACTTGCCCTCGGAACTGCGCACTTCGACGCTGTTGGAGCCGGCGCCGAACGCATACGGCCGGGCGAAACGCCCTTGGTCGTCGGTGTACAAATTCAGGGGATTGCCGTTGACCGCCAGGCTATGGGGCGGACGCAACGTGCCGAGAGCCTTGAGTTGGCCTTCGATCATCGTGCGATTGCGCTGCACGCCCCGGTCGATGGGCGGCGTGGGATAGGCGACTCGAGGGTTTTCACTACGGTCCAGCAGGCCGTGATAGCGCCAGCCGCCCACCGGTTCCGACAACTCGGCCGTGGGCTCGGCCCATGCCACCTGGGCGCAGACCAGCGTGATCAGCAGTGAAAGAACACAACGCATGTAACGCCTCCTGCCATGCATAACGAAGCCTTGCGCCCAATCCTCGGCGCGTTATTAATCTTACTGCTGGATACTGAAAAGCCGTTTGAGTCGCCCTCAAACACACCGTCATGTTTCAAAACATGACGGGATACAAAGGCTGGCAATATAACATTCCCGCCAATCTGTTTTTCCGGTCTTTTTGTGCGCATCTCTGCATTTTTTCAAGTTGACCCGATCGTCGTCTGAGCGAACCACCTATCGGACAACACCAAGCAGTTCCATTGCGGGTCTTTAATGGTTGCAGGATTCAACGTCAGCTCCTCGATCTGTCCACCCATACGACACTCAGGACTGACATCGCATCGGGAGACTCGTCATGAAAATCGTCGTCATTGGCGGTACCGGGCTGATCGGCAGACACCTGTGCAAAAACCTGCAAGACCTGGGGCATGAAACCCTGGCCGCTTCACCCAGCACCGGCGTCAACGCCCTCACCGGCGAAGGACTGCAAACCGCCTTGCAAGGCGCCGACGTGGTGGTCGACGTGGCCAACTCGCCCTCCTTCGAAGACGCTGCCGTACTCGAATTCTTCGAAACCAGCGGGCGTAACCTGCTCGCCGCCGAGAAAACCGCCGGCGTCAAACACCATGTCGCCCTGTCGGTGGTGGGCACCGAGCGCATGCTCGACAGCGGTTACTTCCGGGCGAAAATGGCCCAGGAAACACTAATCAAGTACTCAGGCATTCCCTACACAATATTGCGGGCCACGCAGTTCTTCGAATTCATCGGGGCGATTTCGCACTCGGGCGCTCAGGACGGCGACACCGTCCGCCTGACCTCCGCCGAGCTGCAACCGATTGCCGCGGTCGATGTCGCGACGGCGCTGGCGAAGGTCGCCGTGCAAGCACCGAGCAATAAGACATTGGAGGTCGCAGGCCCAGAGCGCTGGCCGCTGGTGGAATTCGTGCGCCTGTTTTTGCAACACACCAACGACCCGCGCCAGGCCCAAGCGGACGACACGGTCCCCTACTTCGGCGCGCCCATCGATGACCACTCGCTCACGCCGGGAGAACACCCCATCATCGGGCCGACGCGCTTCGAGAACTGGCTCAAGAGCAGCGCTTGATACGCAAATGGGTAATTGCACAGACTTACCCACCCATTTGCATTCGACCTGACCAGTTATTTGCATCGGATTTTAACCAGCATGCTTCGTGGCCATGACCGGCAGAGAACGGCCAAAAGCGGACATTAAATAATTCACCCAAGGCCTCGGTCGGGTAAGCTCACCTCCAGCCACCATGGAGGGTATTGATGCATTCACTGACCAACGAGCAAGTACTGGCGTTCGCCAAAGGAAACGTAATCAACCAGCAATTGCTGACGCTCCTGCCGACGCTGGAAGTCCCTCACTGCATGCTGACAGCGGGATGTCTGTTCCAGACCTTCTGGAATCATCAAGCAGGACAGCCTGCCGAATGGGGAATCAAGGATTACGACATCGCTTATTTCGATGAGGATCTTTCATTGGAAGCCGAGGATCGAGTGATCACACGGGTTCGTCATGCCTGTTCGCATCTCGACGTCAACATAGAGGTACGCAATCAGGCCCGCGTTCACTTGTGGTACGAATCCAAATTCGGCGCTGCCTATTCTCAATTGAGAAAGGTAACCGATGGCATAGATCGTTATCTGATCAACTCGACCTGCCTGGGAGTTGATGTCTACACAGGGGAGCTGTACAGCACACACGGCTTGGACGATCTTCAGAACAACCTGCTCAGACTAAACGAACTGAACCCTCTGCCTAGCTTGTTTAGCCAAAAAGCGGCTAGCTATCGGGAGCGCTGGCCATGGTTGACATTAGTCAGCTAAACCCCGCTGCGGGTCGTTTGCGGCCCGTCGCGATAGGCAGAAAACGGTCAAAAGCAGTCGTACCTGTTACACGCGTCGCGTCAGCATCCGAGCCGAATGGCACACGGCGAGAGCAGGCAATGATAATGTCAACTCCCTGGATATCCGGGAATATCAAGCTTTACTAAGCCCCTGCTGAACTAACCTGATCGCAGTTAACCTCCACAATATAAGCCGTTATCGAACCAGAGAGCGAATGCCGATGATCGAACTGCTGAATACGTTACGCTACAAGAGCGAAGGCCCTGACATTGACTTTAAGTCTGCGCAGTATCGCTTCAACGGTGCAAGTGAACTCGATAAATCGGAGATGCTTAAAGACATACTAGCGATTGCCAATTCGTGGCGTGATAGCACAGGTTACATCCTTCTAGGGTTCAAGGATCAACGCCCCCACCCGGCGGAAGTCGTCGGTATTCGAGAGAGTATCGACGATGCGCAGATACAGCAATTCATTAACGGTAAAGTAAAACCGAAGCTGACATTTCGCTACGAAGAGCACCTGTATGAAGGGAAGACCGTAGGTGTTATCACCATTCCGAAGCAAAAGCGTCCATTCTATCTCGCCAATGCCTACGGAAAAATAAAGAGCAACGTCGTGTACGTGCGCCGGGGCAGCAGCACCGACGAAGCGGAGCCTACAGAAATCGCCGCGATGGTAAACGACGACAGCGGACGTGGAGATATACGATTAGATCTTTCATTGATCGCGCCAAATAACGAGGCCCTGCCCAGCACATTCGCACGAACATACTTGGAGTTTACCGAGGAATTTCCAGACTTTAAGAAAGCCCGAAAACCTTCAAATCCATTTGAGTTCCAGGCTTACTCCAACATGGAGCGAGACAATAGTGATTTCTGGAGAGAATACGCCGAGTACATAAAATTAGATGAAGCGCTTATCGCGGTGCAGTTTTTACTGTTGAATCAATCCGGGGTTCAACTTACAAACGCGAAGCTTGAGGTAGTAATTGACGCGCTTGATGACCAGCGCTTTCAGTTACTTGAGGCAAGTGAGGTGCCGACTAAACCGAAGCCACAATGGAATTTCGTCGATAGACTAACCACTGCCCCACACGTGTTGACAAGTCAGAACTCAAGCTTGTTGGTAATTGATGAGAACGAGTCAAAACCTATAGTTCACGTGCGTTTTGGCTCTCTATTGCCGGGTGAGCAAGGCAGATCCGAAACTCTAGCTATCGTCCCGCAGGGCATCGGCAGACTCCGCCTACGCTTGCGTATCCTGGGAAGCGAGATAGCCACACCGATTGAAGAAGAGCACTTGCTTGAAACAACAGGCGAGGCTCAATCGCTTGACTTCGAAGGATTTCGGCAGTTCGTGCAAAGGAAGCTTGCGGTGTCCAAAGGGCGCACAACCGAGTAACGGCTGCCATATTCGTGGCAGAGCAGAAATGGGCTGCTACCGGCCGAGGCTGTGTAAAAACGTTTTTGATCGATACTGCGAACCCGAATCGCTTGAAAAATCGCGTTCCTACGCAAACTTCCGGGCTCCTAAGCTGCCGATCGTCAGTAGATTTCGCGTAGGAGCACACGCGTCAAAACGTGTAATGCGTTTTTACACAGCCTGGGCCAATAGCGGACGGTTGCTTCATTCTGTGAGATGCCAGCTTGCCTATCCACTGGACAGCCGAAGCCTGCACTCAAGTATCGACTAAGCTTGGAACGACATACAACGTAGGGTAGAGAAAACCAATGAAAGCTCTTTTTTTGGGAGCAGGCGCCTCCTATGAATGCGGAATGCCGCTTGTATGGGAGTTTACAAATGGGCTAAGAGCCAACGTACTGAAAAGGCTGGACTCTAAACTCTTCGACTTTCGAAAGGATCCAAGCTTTCGAGCTCGATTTGAGGCCATTCTTTCTGACCCAAATCTTCATTACGAACAAATGATTGGTGTGTTGGAGACTCTCCAGTTTGAGCGTGGCCCTAGCTCGGATATCGCACGCACTACTGCGCTTCAACTTGTGGACTGCGTGCAGATTCTCTTGCTCGAAGATCAATTATTCACAACCAATTTGCTTGCAGAAAAAGCAAAAGACTATTCAGGCATTAGAGGCCTGCTCAACAAGCATCCATGCCTTCATGTTTTCTCACTGAATCACGATATTAACTTTGAAGAAATCTGCAGATTCCACAATGTGGAGTGTAAAGATGGGTTCTTCGATCACACGACTGAACGCTACTCCAATATTGCAAAATTTAAGTCTCTGACTAAAGAGCAACTGAACAATGGCGAATTCAACTTTTTCGGGCCAGAAGAGGTTGGTGTGAATCTTATAAAGCTTCACGGCTCTCTTGATATGTTTGCCGTCGAGGATAGAAATCTTTATCTCAAATGTGCACCACCTCCGAATACGTCTATTGGAGGGCACGCTCAAGAAATCCGAAAAATTGAGAATAAAAGTCTTGAGTTAAGTCAGCGATTGAAAATCAGGACCGTCGGAGAGTTAGATGTTACTGATAAGGATGGCGAGATTCAGTTTCTGAGGCGTTCATTGCTGTCCGGTGCGCATAAATTTAAAGGCACATTCGATCAAATAGCTCCAGTGGCTTTCTTCGAAGAATTCAAGAAAAGGATGTCTGCTGTTACTGAGCTTGACGTTATTGGCTACGGCTTTGGAGATCTCCATATCAACGAGTTCTTTCGCCAGTGGATGGAGGTGCCTGACGTTTCAATGAGCATATACGACCCCTATCGAAAATCCACGCCTTCCATCCTAGAAGGCACGACAGGTAAAGTATGTATTTTTAACTTTGGACTTACAGAATATTTCCAAAAAATGGAACCTTCTAACAACTCTTTACTGTTGAGTTTTCGTAAAAAATCGCTCGAGCTCGTTAGAGAAAATCTTCGGCAACGACGATTATCACTCTGGAAAACTAACAATTAGACGTTAGCTGTGAACTCCACATTCATCCACGAACATAGATATAGCCAAAACCGAGTCTACCCCCTTGGCTTCTTAAGCCGAAAGCAGCCCGTCATGAATGACTGCTATTGGCCGTTTTCTGCCTGTCGCGACCGACAGAAAACGGCCAACAGGCGTCGTTCGTGGATCAAAGGAGTTGGCTGCCGACAGCCCCTACACTGGGGCACTCGCATGGCTTGGGGTTCCAACTCAATCAGCAGGGTGTTGTCAGCAGCGGGGCGAGAGGCGACGACTTCGTAGCCTGACCAGAAAGCGGCAAGATCAGTAGGATGCACGGCGACAGCAGGGGCAGGTGAAGGGTGTGTTTGGGGACTGCCGATTTACCTGCTTCCCAGACGATCAACTCGCTCGTACCCCCAGAGTCCGCGAATAACCTTAAATTTTTGCTTCGCTTTACTTTGCTGCGGTCACGGCGTATGGCGCATAAGCCTGTTTGACCGCATATACGACGGCGGCGCATTCCTGCCATTGTTTGCAATCCAGGGGCAGGCCTGGAGTTTTGATAGCGGAATCGTCCGAGCGTTTCCCCAGCACGTTGTGGTTGTTCATCAGTACCGCTTTTGAGCCATCCATGTTGATGAACCAGCAGTACCGTTCGGTCTTATCCGAAACCTCCCGCGACGTGCAAGTGGCGGCAACAAGTGGCTCATCTGCAGGAAGTGTCAGGCTGAATTTGCCGCTGGCATCGGTCTGAGTGGTGATCGCCGACTCCGGCGCTGCCTCAGCGTAGGGCTTAGCACCGGATACATAGAGTAGATTTTCGTAGGCATATCGCAGGTACCTCTCTTCATCATCCAACATTCCGCGAATTGTTTTATATTTTTTGTATTGCTGTTTCTCTACTACTTCGTTGTATATAGCTTCGGTGGCCGCATATTTCATATACTGTTTTTCAAATTTTTCAGAGTATTTGGCTACATCGGAGGCCAATGCCTGGTACATTCTAAGTTCATAGTCTTTGATCACTTGCAGGGAATGAAACGACACGAAGAGACCCCCAAGTGGGATGCTTTCACCGCCCCGCGTAACTACAAATATTTGGCCTTGGTAAGTCTTGGCGGATGGTGCAAATTGAGGAGTTTTGGCCAACTGATCTGGTAGGCTGCCGATAGGTTTGCCTTGCTGATTGGTGTACAGCATGTAGGACGTCGAGGCAAAGGCAGCTGTAAGTGTGGCGAAGATGAAGAGGAGTGCGTTTTTCATGCTCCAGCTACCTCTAATTCTTAAGTGGAAAACCCCGTTCTTAGTCAAGACCAATTCGCTAGAAAGTTCCAGCCAGGCTGCTTGGCTACTTTTGTTTGATTCCAAAAGAAACTCGTCACTGAGCGAGTCTAGGTGTCTAACCTGGCCGGGGTTTGCATGATGGCGACGTCTCCCCCGGTTTGAGTAGTGCCAAGCTTTATAGTCAAACCCAAGCAGTCAATCACTGAGACAGACCCCAAGGTGGCAAGTCCGAGTAGGGTTAGATCTGTCCGCTCCTGGCCGATTGCAGTCTGTCGCGAAGGGCTGCAATCGACCCAAAGCGGACAGTGTCAGAAAGCACAATTAGCCAAGGGTGATTGGGAACATCACTGACAGATTGTGAGGCGCAGGTGTATAAATGTGGAATAACGACAGCTCTGGGTTCGCTTGGGATTTGAATGGACGATCTTTCCGATATTGAATGTGTAAACCTCACGGTGACCAACCGAGAGCTTAGGTATCTCATTGCATGTGGGCCAGCTCTCGCGCAGCACATTCCGTCCGAATCACTCCCTACATATTGTGGAATGACGAAAGACGAGATCATCGCCGTAACACTGAAGCTGAGGGCGTTAGCGAATAGCCTGGGCGTAGACATGTGATCAGCATCGTTAATGACGTTGGATTGCGATCTCAGAGACATGCTGTCGTGCGCTGTCCAGCGTCCGCTTCTGGCCGATTGCTACCTGTCGAGAAGGGCTGCAATGCGCAATTCTCTGCCTATCACGGTTACGAAGCATGACGGTCAAATCCCATGCAACCGGTGGTCAGATGCGATGCAAATTATTGGTCAGGTCGAATGCAAACAGGTGGTCAAGTGGAGTGCAATTTCGCACTCAAACGAAGGCCCTACACCAACCGCTCAATCTTCTGATGCTGCCAGACTATTTTGTAATACAGCGTCTGCAGCATCAGCATGCCCAGATAGGCCACCGGAAACGCCATCCACACACCTTGCAGCCCAAAGCGCGCATCCAGCAGATACGCCACCGGCAACTGCACCCCGACCACGCAAACGATCGTAACCACCACCGGCACCAACACCGTGCCGCTGGCGCGCATGATGCCGCCGACAATCGCCTGAAAGCCAAACACCAGCAGACTCCAGAGCATGATGTGCAACAGGTGTTCGGCCATCGCCCGGGTGGAATCATCCGTGAGGAACAACCCCAGCAACCAGTGCGACAGCAAGTAACCCAACACCACCAAACCACCGGTCAGGCACACGTTGATCAACAGCCCCGTGCGCAAAATCGGCCCCATGCGCTCGATGCGCCCTGCCCCAATCGCCTGCGCGCCGAGGATCGACGCCGTGATCGCAATCGACAGCGCCGGGAACTGCACGTAATTGACGATCTGCGTCACCGCCCCGTACGCCGCCGTCGCCTGGGAACCGTGCTGATTCACCAGCGCCAGAATCACCAGCTCCGACAACGACAGCACCACCATTTGCAACCCGGTCGGCAGCCCGATGCGCAACACCTTGCCGAGGATGTCCATGTCCAGCCGCATCGAGGCAAACATCTCCCGATCCGGCGCCAACGGATGCCCCTTGCGAATCAACCGCCACGCCAGCCACACCATCGCCGCCAAGTTACCCGCCAACCCCGCCCACGCCGCACTCTGAATCCCCATCGGCGGCAACCCCAACCACCCGAGAATCAACGCCGGCGTCAGCGCCAGCCCGACACACGTCGACACCACCAGCGCCAACAACGGCGACACCGTATCGCTCACCCCACGCAGCAACTGCGTGAATAACACAAACACCAACAGCGACGGCAAGATCCACATCATCACATGTGCATACGCCACCGCATCGTCCAGCACATCCACCGGCGTCCCCAAACCCTGCAACGCCGGCCGGGCAAACACACTCCCCAACACCGCCGCCACCAACCCGATCATCGCCCCCAACAGCAACGTCGAACCGGCGATAGCCTTCACCAAATGCAACTCCCGAGCGCCCCAGGCTTGACCGATCAACACCCCCGCGCCGGCCCCGAGGCCGATGACCAGGGCGATGAAGAAGAACACCACGGGGAACATGCCTGATACCGCCGCGAGAGCCTGGGTGCCGAGCATTTGGCCGATGTAGATGCTGTTGATGGTGCCGGACATGGATTGGAGGAAATTGGAGAGGACCATGGGGGCGAGGAACAGGAGGTAGGTTTGCCAGAGGGGGTGTTGGGTGGTGGGGGTTTGCATTGAGGTTCCGTCTCGGGTGGGGGCTGGCGTCTGGGAAATTCTACGCTACGGGACTGGGAACAATACGCTTCTATTTTGCGGATTTGGGTAACACGAGCACTGCTTGCTTTCGGCAAGCAGCGGTCACTGGAATGTCGTTTGTAGTGGATTGAGCCCTGGCAACCTATTGCGTCTACTTGACGAACCTAAGGCAGGCAAAACCCGTCTTGATGCGCAGTTGTTGAATGGGTTCGATGCTCTCCTGATCCCCGACTTTTTTGACTACACCAATTCCGCAGTAATACTGGTCGCTGGTAAAGATTGGAAGGATGCCTGTCTTGGTTTCACTCCAGAAGCCGGTCTTCAAGGTGTAGGTGGCGCCGTCCTGCGGCGTGAAAGAAAAGGGTATTTGACACAGGCTACCTCCGACTACGTTCCGGTAAGTCAATACCAGCTCTTTGCCCACTGCAATCGGCGATTCGATAAAGTCACCGGTATAGGACAGCGGCGTGAACCCCGCGTAGCAACCTTTTTCGTTGAAGGTCATGGCATCCAGCGTGGTGCCACGTTCATATTTTAGGCGAACCGTCGCAGAGGGGGCATTCGGATCGGGAAAGGCATACTGCTTGCCCCCAAACATTGAAGTGCAACCGCTGAGCGCCATCACTCCTGCCAGCAGAGTACACCAGCCAAACTTGTGACTCCCGTACATCAATCGCTCCCTGATACCTTCGGACTCCCCTGTGCATTTCAGGGGTCGGACATTGCTGGATAGTGGCGAGGTCGCAAATCAACAGCCAGAAAATGCCGCTGGCCCGCTAGCGATAAGCTGATCACTATCTTGCCGTTTGCAAGCACTCTCAACGATTGCCAAGGCAGCTTTTCAGCAAACTACAGTTGCCAGCGGACGAAGCCACATCGTCGGCGTTATTGCACCATACACAGCCCTTTTCCAAACACATCCGTGGCCTTTGTATTGGGCCAGCCCGGAAATTGCAGGTCCTGAGAGAGATCCGTTATCGCAACGTTGGCCAGAAATGGGTGAGCCTTTTTGATATCGACAATTGCCTTTGCAAAGTCGTCACGATTGGAAAGGCACATCGTCAGCGAGTTTGCGTGAAAGTTGCCAATGTAGACGGCGTCCCCACGCTTGACGCTGAAGAGCAGCGGCTTTTTCTGATCGGCACTGAGTCCGTCATAAAAACGGTAGTACCAGTGGGTGACTTCATATGTGCCCGGAGGTACTTCGAAAACGAAGGAATTGCCCATGATATGCGTGGTACCACGAACCTCGTTGTTCTGGTCCAGCGTAGTAAGAGCGATGCGCGTAGCTTTCGCCTGGGAATCCGGGTCATGGTATTTGAGCAGCACATTCAGTCCATGGGGCTGAGTGAGAAACCCCTCGGAAACAAAACCGACAATAATTGCCTTCTGGGGACTGATGGGCTTACTTTCATCGGCTCGTTCAATCATGTTTGAAGCGGTGACACAGCCGCCCAACGATAGCATCGAGACGAGCGCCAGTATCCACTTGTTCATCCTTTGTTTCCTTGTGGTGAAATTGCGATCCAGCAGCACATGCCTCGATCAATCGTTGGTAAGAAACACTGTGGTCTGCTGACCTTCCTCGACAACTACTCGTCTTGTCAGTGAATTCATGTCGACAACGCTCCATATGAAGTAGGCGCCCGCCGGCACCGCGTCAAACTGGAATTCGCCTGAGCTGTTGCTGTGAGTACGCCGGGTGAGAGGATTAAGTCTGGGGTCAAATTGATCAGGCAGCTTAACGCCATCCCGCTCGGCCTGTTCTCGTTTTTCTGTGTAGGGTGTTGCCGGCCACAGCAGCATATTACTGTTGTTGCCATAGCGTATTTGGCCTCTGCGGTCCGTGAAGTAAAGCTTTCCTGAAATAGACCCGATACCTGCTTTTGACTGCGCCAGCATCAGTTGTGCGTATTCGGCTTCGGGCATCGGGGCGATGGGTTTGTGTTCGTTGTTTGTAGCGCATCCGGCCAAGGTCAGTGCCAGCAATGCTGTGGTAAAACGACTTACAGCCATCAGAAAGCTCCATTTACTGCACGAGTGATCGCGCTTGGTCCTGCTCAGTATTTCGGTGAGTTTTTTTTGTGTGAGTCAGCCGATGCAGTATTACGAAACGCCTTTGCCGACAGTGCCCGCGTATCTCAGGGTTTCGTCCATGAGTGGCCGAACTTTAGTCAACCGGGCTCACTGAGCGCTTCATACCGCTGGTCCGGTTTGAAAATGATCCCAATGCTCGACGCGGCACGTGTCAGCTTTTGGGCCAAGAGCAGACTGTGGACAGGTAGCCGCTGAGGTCTCTACGCTGGTCGATCTAGTGACAGCACAGCGGTAAAAAGGAGTAGTTATGTTGGAAGTTGCCATTGATCGAGATAGCGTGCATGCAGGAGACGATATGCACAGTCATGAGACGTCAATTTACGTCGAAGCTACCGCAACGCTAAGTTTGTTGTTCGATAAGGTGCAAACCATGGGCTACTTGCCAGGCATCAGGGGTGGCGAGGCTACCTGGATAATTTGTACGTCTGAAAAACCAATAGGCGTTTTAGCTCAGCAATGGTCAGAGCCAAAACTGACGGTGCCCGCCGACAGCATGATAGGTGAGTATTTTGCAGGCATCGAACCTCGCCTTTTGTTCAGATATTGGTGCCAGAAAAATCCAGATCAGGTTTTCGACCATATCAAGATCGGTAATGAGCCACCTCCAGTTTATTAGGGGTCAATGGCATCCCTAGCCATTCCCTATATGAAATGAACCTACGATTGAATAGGTAATGATGCGGTCATCTTCGCGTGACACACCGCCAGAATTTCATCCGCCAACGCCGAGTCGTCAGGACAGGCGCGCGATAGCATGATCGTACCGACCGCGCGCGCCAGCAGATCGATCATTTTCTCCCTGGCCTCACCCGCTGGCGCATCCGGCCCGGTCGGGTATTTTTCGCCGAGCGTTTGCAACGTGCGCTCGATGCCTTCAGCGAATGCCGACTTCAAATCGCCTGACTGACGCGCAGCGTCGCCGCACAACGCCGCCATGGTGCAACCCGTGGCGCGCCCGTCGCGATGATCCCTGGACACATACACATCGATGAAATCCTTGATGCTCAATGCTTCAGCGCTGATCAGCGATTGCGCAAGGCTGTTGGCCGAGGCCTCAGCCATCAAGTCGGCCTTCGAACCGAAATGTTTGTAGAAACCGCCATGGGTGAAACCGGCAGCGGCCATCAGGTCGGCCACGCCGACACCGTCAAAACCGCGTTCGCGAAACATGACCGAGGCCGTTTCGACGATGTGTTCCCGATTTGCCTGGGCCTGGGCTTTGGTCACTCGCATGTTCGATACCTCGTTACCGCTTGGATATTCATCGGCTGATGATACATAGATGTTGGACATAATCAAAATTGTTGACAGTTTAGATTTCGATCATCATCCTAAATGCCAGCCATATGAAATTCACCAACGGGCACGGAACAAACACCCATGAGCGACCTGAATCTGTTTACCCCCTACACGCTTGGCGCCCTGACGCTGTCAAACCGCGTGGTTCTCGCCCCGCTGACGCGCAATCGCGCCGCAAAAGGCTTTGTACCGAGTGAATTTGCTGCTGCCTATTACAGCCAGCGAGCCAGCGCGGGCTTGCTGATTTCCGAAGCCTCGCAGATCTCGCAGCAGGGACAGGGCTATCAGGACACGCCAGGCATTTACACACCGGCTCAGATAGAGGGATGGCGCAAGGTGACCGATGCCGTGCACGCCAAGGGCGGGAGAATTTTCCTGCAACTGTGGCATGTGGGCCGTGTTTCCCACGTCGATCTGCAACAGCAAGGCGCGGCGCCGGTAGCCCCTTCCGCGCTTCGTCCCGCGACCAAGGTGTTCGTCAACAATCGCTTCGAGGACGTTTCCAAGCCGCGAGCGCTGGAGACTGACGAACTGCCGGGCATCGTCAACGATTTCCGCCAAGCGGCGGCAAACGCCATTGCGGCAGGCTTCGACGGCGTGGAAATCCACGGTGCAAACGGCTATTTGCTGGATCAGTTCATCAAGGACGGCGCCAACCTGCGTACTGATGCCTACGGCGGCTCGATCGCAAACCGTGCGCGCCTGTTGCTGGAAGTGACGGCCGCGGTGGCCGCCGAGATTGGTGCTGATCGCACGGGCATTCGCCTTTCGCCTGTCTCGCCGGCCAATGGTGTATCGAGCAGTGATCCACAGGCTCAGTTCGATTACATCGTCGACCAACTCAATGCTCTGGACATCGTTTACCTGCACGTCGTCGAAGGCGCGACCGGTGGGCCACGCGACGTGGCGCCCTTTGATTTCGACGCCTTGCGCCAGCGCTTCAAGAACACCTACATCGCCAACAACGGCTATGACCTGGACCTGGCCACGGCACGCCTTGCGCATGACAAGGCCGACCTGATCGCCTTTGGCCGCCCATTTATCGGCAACCCTGATCTGGTGGAGCGGCTCAAGACCGGTGCGCCACTGTCCGCCTTCGACCCCTCCACGCTCTACGGGGGCGGTGCGGCGGGATACATCGACTACCCGACGCATGCCGAATCAAGCGCTGCCGCGAACTAGGCACTGGCTGGTTTTATTCGTGCATCAATCCCAATCCATGTTCCTGATAAAGAGCTGACATCATGACTACTCTCCCTACCGTGCTCATCACTGGCGCTTCCACTGGCATCGGCGCGGTTTACGCCGAGCGTTTCGCCCAACGCGGGCATGATCTGGTGTTGGTCGCCCGCGACCATTCGCGCCTGGAAACGCTCGCCGCAAAGTTGCGTGGCGAACACAACGTCGCCATTGAAGTGCTTCAGGCCGACCTGACTCAACTCAGCGACCTGCACACCGTCGAAGCGCGCCTGCGGGATGACGCGCGCATCGGCATCCTCGTCAACAATGCCGGCGCCGCACAGTCCGGCAACTTCATCGAGCAAAGCACCGACAGCGTTGCGCAACTGGTGGCCCTCAACACCACTGCGCTGGTGCGGCTCGCCAGCGCCATCGCGCCACGCCTGGCCAAAGCAGGTGAAGGCGCGATCATCAACATCGGTTCGGTGGTGGGTCTGGCGCCTGAGTTCGGCATGTCGGTCTATGGGGCGACCAAGGCGTTTGTGCTGTTCCTGTCCCAAGGCCTGAGCCTGGAACTTTCGCCTCAAGGTGTTTATGTGCAAGCCGTATTGCCCGCCGCCACCCGCACGGAGATTTGGGACCGCGCCGGTATCGACATCAACACCTTGAGCGAAATCATGGAAGTGGGTGATCTGGTCGATGCCGCACTGGTTGGCTTCGACCGTCGCGAACCGGTGACCATTCCTCCGTTGCAAGAAGGCGAGCGCTGGGATGCCCTGCAAACCGCACGTCAGGGTCTTTTGTCGCAAATCAGGCAGTCCGCCGTGGCGCCACGCTATTTGACTCGAGTCTGAACCCTGTCGAGCAGGTCGGTCTCGCCCCGCAATCGGACGGAATAAACATGACCCTTATGGCTACAAGCAATCACCCGGGTTCGCAGTCGTCATTTATCAACGCGGCGAACCAGTCGGTTCTGGTTGGCGGGATCCCCTTCGCCTATCGTGATCTGGGACCCAGAACGCAGGTCCCGCTGGTCATGTTCAACCATTGGGGGGCAGTGTTGGATAACTTTGACCCCAGGATCATTGACGGTCTGGCAAAAAACCGGCGTGTCATCACCACCGATTACCGCGGTATCGGTGGCTCGGGTGGCGCTGCGCCATTGACCGTCGGCGAGATGGCTGACGATGGCATCGGCTTTATTCGTGCATTGGGTTTGGACAAGGTTGACCTGCTCGGCTTTTCACTCGGCGGCTTCGTCGCTCAAGACATCGCCCTGAAAGCTCCCGAACACGTGCGCAGGCTGATCCTCACCGGAACCGGACCGGCCGGTGGCACAGGCATCGACAGCGTCGGTTCGGTGACCTGGCCGTTAATGATCAAGGGTCTGCTGACGCTACGAGATCCCAAGTTCTACCTGTTCTTTACCACCACGGCCAACGGCCAACGTGCCGCGTCCGAGTATTTGCAACGATTGAAAGAACGCCAGCAAGACCGGGACAAAGGCCCGACACCTCGCGCGTTTTTACGGCAGTTAAAAGCCATTACTGCGTGGGGCAAGCAGGCGCCGCAAGAACTCGGTCGCCTGCGTATGCCGACGCTGATAGCCAACGGGGACAACGACATCATGGTGCCTACCGTGAACTCGATTGAGCTGGCGAAGCGAATCCCCAACGCGCAACTGATCATTTACCAGGACGCCGGGCACGGCAGCATTTTCCAGCACCATACCGATTTCGTGGCCAAGGCTTTGGCGTTCCTCGACGCCTGACAGCCTGTACGTCTAATCGCATCAACGTTGCCGGGGCCGCGCCCCATTCTCATTCCACCGACAAGAGCAACTGCAATGAAGGCATTTTTTATCGACCGCTACGGCAAGCAGAACGGAATGGTTGGCGAAGTGCCCGACCCTGCGGTCGGTGTGCATGACGTTCTGATCCAGGTGCATGCAACAAGCGTGAACCCGTTGGACTCGAAGATCAGAACCGGGGAATTCAAACTGATCCTGCCCTATACATTTCCATTGGTATTGGGCAACGACCTGGCGGGTGTGGTCGTTCGCACGGGCTCGGCGGTGAAGCGATTCAAGCCAGGAGACGAAGTCTATGCACGCCCTCCCGAGGATCGGATCGGGACGTTTGCCGAATTGATCGCCGTGAACGAAAACGCGCTCGCGCTGAAACCCTCGAACCTTGACATGGCCGAAGCGGCGTCCGTCCCCTTGGCCGCCTTGACGGCCTGGCAGGCGCTGGTTGAGACCGCCCAGGTGAAAAAAGGCCAGAAGGTGTTGATTCATGCCGGATCCGGCGGTGTCGGCACGTTTGCCATCCAACTCGCCAAACACCTCGGCGCCTTCGTTGCGACCACCACCAGTACGGCGAATGTCGAATGGGTGAAGGCGCTCGGGGCGGATGTGGTCATCGACTACAAGCAGCAAGATTTTTCAACCGAGTTGCGCGATTTCGACGTGGTGTTGAACAGCCTCGGTGCCGATGTACTGGAGAAATCGGTCAAGGTTCTCCAGCCTGGCGGACAGCTCATTTCCCTCTCCGGACCACCGACAGCAGAATTTGCCCAAGAGCAAGGCTTGTCCTGGATGCTACGGCAAGTCATGCGCCTGCTGAGCAGCGGTATTCGCAGAAAAGCCCGCAAGCACGGGGTGAGCTATACATTTTTGTTTATGCGTGCCAACGGGGTACAACTGCAAAAAATCACCTCGCTTATCGAAGCTGGCGTCATCAAACCGGTCATCGATCGTTCCTTCCCTTTTGAATCGACTGCAGAGGCGTTGCGGTACGTCGAGCAGGGCAGATCAAAAGGCAAAGTCACCATAACAATCAAATAAGCGCACTACGAAAAATGTCCGAAGATAACGTGCATGCCGCCAAGTATCACATTCCAGCGCCTGAACCAGAGGAGCAGCCACCGCACAACAGACACACGCAGGAGCAGTTGCAACCGGAAGTCGCACCTCTAGAAAAGCCGATAATCGTTTGGCGTAGCTTGATGCTTGAGCAGTAACGAGAAATGGTTGAAGCCATTTCAATGTTTTCGACCAAGTAATCGCACCTGCTTTACATATAGGTCCTACACCAACCTCGGAAACAGATGTGATCGGCCGGCGCTTGCGGGCGCAAACGGCTAAGTAAATGAGAACGGGCGCCTGAGTGGCGCCCGTTCTTGTATCCGCGCACCGAACTTTCTCACGCTGATTGTCTGCGCCAAGTGCCGGGTGATGTGCCGAACTGGCGTTTGAATGCGCGACTGAACGCGGCTTCGGATTCGTAGCCCACTGCAAAGCCGATTTGCGCCACATTACCGCGACCTTCGCGCAGCTGTTGAGCCGCTACGTGCATACGCCAGAGCGTTAGGTATTGCATCGGTGGCTGTCCGACCAATGCCGTGAATCGCTCCGCGAATACCGAGCGCGACATGCCCACTTCAAGCGCCAGGGCTTCTGCAGTCCAGCCCTCGGTTGGACGGGCATGGAGCAGCGCCAGTGCGCGTCCGATATGCGGATCTCGCAAACCCGCCAGCCACCCGCGTCGCTCAGCGGGGAGGCTCGCGACGTACTGGCTGACGGCTTCGACGAATAGCAATTCGGAGAGCTTGGCGATGACCGTTGTCGAGCCGAGGCGCCCCGCCGCAATCTCGCTGACAGCGAAACGGAATGAGCTTTCAATCCAGGCTCCCGAAGCCGTCGCGCGCAAGTCTAGTTTCAATAAGGATGGCAGCGACGAAAGCAACGGACTGAAGGGGGTTTCAGAGCCGAGGAATCCGCACAATAGTTGCGTGACCTCGCCGCCCCCGCCGTACTTTATTCGTGAAATAGCGCCGACTTCCGGCGGCTGAATAACTTCGCCCGCCAGCATGGGCGCAATGCTTAGATCGCTGCCAAAAGAATGAGCGTCATTGTGAGGAAGCAGAACGAGTTCGCCTGCCCGCACGTCGATGGCGGCACCGCCGTCGACTTGTAATTGCATATGCCCCGCGGCGACAAAATGCGACGCAATGATATGTCGAGGTGCCGCCAGGAACGGTTTGCAATCGTCCGCAGAGATTCTTCCCTTGATGCACCAAGGTGCAGTGAATTCCGCCTCGAGAAAAACCCCTCCAGACAGCCGAATCACACGCAACACATCAGAAAACGCATCCAACAATTGCCAGCCCTCCTTTCCGGAGTCCGGAGCATGTAATCAGGCGCACTGGTCATTCATCGCCTGAACTGCGAGGCCTAGATTAGCACCAACGTGGACTCCGTGATCGAGACGATCCCCAGGCGCTTCACCGATGGTCATTGGCTCCGACGTTAACCGTAATTGCCCCATTCCAACTCGACCAGGCAAGCAGGAGATCGATATGAACACCGTTGCTACCATGCCCAGCGCAGATTCGGATAACGCCGCCCGTTATGCTCAACTTGTCAGATCATCGAAGAAAGCGGAATGGCAGATCGATCGTGATTTGCTACAGGACCGGAGTTTCGACTTCTCGCGCAAATTCTTGCCCGACGGACTGTCGCGGATCGACCGCCTGACTTTTCTCGACGCGAACGAGGCGCGCCTGCTCAGTCAGATTCAGGGCCGAACCTATGCGTATATCTTTGGTTTGGTCGAGCGTTTTATCAGCGCCAAAATGCTCGATCAAGGTCGAGCCCATGTCTTTGACGATCAGCTCGCACTCGAAGCGCTGGTGCGCTTTTCTAACGACGAGATCAAGCACCAGGAACTGTTCCGGCGCATGGAGACGATGATTAGTTCGCACTTGCCAGCGGGATATCGTCAAGTTGCCGATCCAAACGATGTGGCGCGCTCGGTACTTGCGGCCAGCACTTGGTCGGTACTGGCGCTGACCTGTCATATCGAGCTGTTTGTTCAGGCGCACTACGCGCAAAGCATCGCCCCGCGTGAGGAGTTGTGCCCACTGTTCAAGGATGTTTTCAAGTTTCACTGGAAGGATGAAAGCCGGCACGTTGTACTCGATGAACTGGAGTGGAAGGCGGAGCACGCGAAACTCTCGCCAGCCGAGCGCGACCAGGCAGTGAATGATCTGATCGCATTGGTGGCGGCCGTCGACGGAATACTGCAGGCACAATCGGCATCCGATGCCGACTACTTTATTCGCAATGTTTCACGATCATTCAGTGTCGATGAGACAGCGCAAATCCAAGCTTCCGTGCTGAGCGCCTACCGCTGGCAATACATTATCTCGGGCGTGGAGCATCCACACTTTGGCCGGCTGCTTACGCACATGACAACACCCGCACAGATGTCCACGATTCAGACCGCACTGGCACCCATCATGAGCAATTGATCGACTGGCGCGGCCGACCGTGCGTCGGCCGCGCGGCTGTGGGATGAGGTGTTGAAAACGATTTATCGAGGCTGGCAGCCATGACAATACCGATGTGGATGTTGCTTGGATTTGCGACCTGGACTTTGCTGCTGTTGATGGCAACTGTCGGGGTGTATCGCTGGGTCAGAATCTTGTTCTCGAATGTTCCGATTGCCTCTTTCCGATGCGATCAGCTCGAAGGCGAGGATTGGTATCAGCGAGGGATAAGAGCACACGCGAACTGTGTGGAAAACCTGCCGGTCTTTGGCGCCATCGTGTTGGTGATTTCAATCCTTGGTATCAACGGCCCTGCAGTGAGCTACTTGTCCGTAATCGTCCTGATCGCTCGCGTGTGCCAGTCTCTGGTTCACGTATCACATGTGCAAACCAATACGTTCGTGGCGGTTCGGTTTACCTTCTTTTTCGTTCAGTTGGTCTGTTTTCTCGCGCTCATTGTTTTAGCCGCTTGTTACGGCTTATGAAACGTGTTCCGCTGCCAACAATGACCTGAACTGCGAAACGCTCTCTGAAGATAGTCCGGCAGCTTCGAACACTGCGCAGGTAAAGCTAACGGGTGCAGGGCCTGGAGCAGTTATGATGCGGTCGGCAACCACCGCTACTTGACTGCTTCGATAAAGTGCGACGCCTTCATAACCTACGGCATTCTGTTGTAAGAAGTCAGCGCTGTTCGAGGTATGAGAAACCGTGTCGAGAAGCCCGGCCCTCGCAAGTGCCAGCGTTCCCCCACAGATACCGGCAATTGTTGCTCCACTTGAACGACTCGCAAGCAGAAAGTCCCGAATATCCGGTGCATCTGCACGCTCCCAGATCATTCCACCGATGACGACCACAACGTCCGGCTTCCAGTCCAGGCATTGTTGCAAGCTGCTATCCACAGTGACAGCCAATCCACCCTGCGAGCGAAACTGCCCCGTAGTAGAGGCGAAAAACCTGACGTCGATCCCATAAAACGGGGATGCGGTTCCTGCAATAAAAGCGTATTCCCAGTCCGCAAAACCGGGTGTCAGTATCAAGCCCACGCGTGCCATCAGTCAGAATCCTCCATGAAAACGAATAACATAAAGTGACAGCAAGTAGATCTCAACGACTGCTTATGTTTTTACACAGCCTCGGTCGACAGCTGCCGGTCATGCGACTAACGGCCAAAAAGCTGGCTTGCTCAGCCTATGTGCACCTCTGCTGGACCGATTAGCCTGCATGATGGCCAACGGGATCTAAGCAAGGATCGTTGATCCAAGGTGCAAAACGGTCGCGGGAGCCGCCCTGAAGGTGGGACTGTACGCGTCAGCTGCAATCATATGAGGAGTAATGTCATGAGCTTCCAGAGCTGATTTCGACGCCCATCGCTCAATTAAAACAAACTGGTCTTCATCGTCGGTGACCCTATGAAGGTCGTATTGCAGGCACCCTTCTTCATTTCTAACAAGTGGGGCAAGTTTTTCAAATGCATCAACTTGCTCTTGTCCTCGTCCCGCCTGTGTAGAAATCAAAATGACCAGCTTCACTTCACTAGACATAAACATGCTCCATGCTGGTGTTCAGAAATTTGATTGCACATTGCTGTAGGCCATCAGCGTGATGGTCATGGCAGGAAAGCATGATTTCGCCTCATGCAGCAAGCTAGAGCGGACGGTTACTCGCCCTTAGCCTTGTAGGAAGGGAAGTGTGTTCGCCCGTCGCTGGCCGCTATTGCTGCCGCATAACTGGCAACCGCCTAGACTGGGTTAACTCACTAACCGAAGGACATAAAATGCCCATTGTCTTCAGCGGCCTTCCAGGTACCGGAAAGACGACTATCGCAAGTGACCTTGCCGCCAGAACAAGTGCTGTGTATCTGCGGATCGATACGATTGAGCAGGCTATCCGAAATTCCGGTGCTCTGGCACAAGACGTGGGGCGGAGCGGCTACATGGTCGCTAATGAGCTTGCTCTGAGCAATCTTCGTTTTGGCAGCACGGTCATAGTCGACTGCGTTAACCCAGTAATCGAAAGCCGAAAGGCGTGGGGCGAAATCGCCACACGCTCTGGTGCTCCATTAGTGAATATCCAGGTGGTTTGCTCTGATAAACATGAACATCGGCGACGAGTAGAAACCAGGAAGATTGATATTCCCGGGCTGACGCCACCAACCTGGCAGTCTGTATTGGATCATGAATATGAGGCCTGGGATAACGCCCCGTTTAATATAGACACAGCCCTGACATCTCCAAAGGAGGCAGTGGCAATGATCACCAAACGATTTTTATCCGGGGAGTAGCGCCAGCCGGCCGACAGTCCGTGTCGGCAGTCAATTATCTGGGCAAATCCATCGTTCCGCAGTTGGGTGATTTCTAAAATGGGACCTAAGACCGAACAGCTGATTTGCGTGCTCGATCAGCTCGCCGTCCTGCTTGAAAGCGATGGCGCCACTCACTGGAGCCAGTGGATGCGCAAAGCAAGGGCACACTTGCTGAACTCTGATTACTACGGGATTGAATATCTGCTGTCAGCCTACGGCGGTTATGGTATTCAGCCTGTATCACTCACGGAAGATAACCCACCAATACCTCTTCCGAAGCCCACAATCTTTTTCAGCAAACGGAGTTACTTACATGGAAGTCATCAATCAGTTGCAACCCGCAGAGTGTGCAGGCATGGAGGATATCCGGCGCGAAATCGATGCCCTTGATCACGCCGTTATCAAGCTGTTGGGCAAGCGTTTTCATTACGTGCTGGCGGCCTCGAAGTTCAAGACCTCAGCGACTTCGGTGCGTGCGCCGGAGCGTTTCAAGGCGATGCTGGCGACACGTCGCGAGTGGGCCGAGGCCGAAGGCTTGAGCCCGGATGCCATCGAGAAGATGTACAGCGACTTGGTGAACCACTTCATTGGCGAAGAGATGAAACACTGGGCGGCTCATCAATCCGAAAGCTGATTCTGGTGCCTGAAGGGAAGCGACCTTATGAAACCCGTCAGAATTCGTACCCTGCAAAGTACTGACGCTGAGGCGTTGCTGACATTTGAACTGGACAATCGCGAGTGGTTCGAGCGTTTCATTGACGCTCGCGACGCTGCTTTTTACTCGGTGCAGGGCGTCGCCGACCACATTGCGACTTATTTATCTGGTTTTGCCGCCGGAACCTGGCACCCATTTGTCATCGAAGATGCTGACGGAAAAATAGTGGGTCGGGCGAACCTGAAAAGCATCGATATATCCGAGGGGTCGGCAGAAGTCGGCTACCGGATTGCTCAAAGCGCTTGCGGACAGGGACTGGCAACGCTGGCGGTGAGGCATCTGATCCAGGAGGCGCAGTTGCATTGGAACCTTAAACAACTGGTTGCCAACGTATACGCTGCAAATATCGGCTCGGCAAAAGTACTCAAACGGTGTGGCTTCTTGATCGAACCGATATCTGGGCAAGAAGGTTCAGAGCTCGAATATCGGTTTGGCCTTTTGATTTAGATGAGTGACCGCAAGCTGCGACTTACATCGCCCTGCCCGGGCAATGTTCGATCTACACCAGCACGGTCAACCACGCCGACACCAGCAGCAAAAAAGCCAGTGCGGTGTTCATGCGCTTGAACGCCTGGGGCGAACCGAAAGCCCGAGCACTACCCACGCCGAGCAACGCCCACAGGGTCATGCACGGCAAGGAGACCAACAGAAACATCAGCGACAACACCACCAGCCGCAGGGTCTTGTCGCCGCCACCGACAAATACGCTGACCACCGCCACGGCCATCATCCAGACCTTGGGGTTGACCAATTGCAGGGTGGCGGCGCCGAACACGCTGAGCCCCTCGTCCTGCGGGGCGCTCGCGTCCAGGGTCGGCGGCGCGCTTTGAAAGATCTGCCAGGCCAGCCAACTCAACCAGAGCACCCCGGCCCAGGCCATCGCCTGCTGCACACGCGGAAACCGCAGCAGCGTCTCGCCCACGCCGAGCCCGACTGCAAACACAATCAGTGCCGCCGCCACGCATGCGCCAAAAATGATCGGCAGCGTGGCACCCAGCCCACGCCGTGAACTGTGGCTCAACACCAGAATATTGGTCGGCCCCGGGGTAATCGAGGCGACGAACGCAAACAGCAGAAAAGGCAGTAACGATTCCATGGCATGGACTCCTTGATCAATTAGGAAACCATGGTCGCGGGTCAGCGGGATTCAGTCTGGAAGGTTTGAGCAGCGCTTGCGGTAATCCGCGGGTGTGAGCTGGTAGGCACGGCGGAACCAGCGCCCCATATGGCTTTGATCGGCGAACCCGAGGGCACTGGCCACCTGCGCCGGCGACTCGCCCCGCGCCAGCAACTGTCGCGCCTTGGCCAGGCGCAGCTGGATCAAATAAGCATGAGGCGCCAGCCCAAAGGCTGCCTTGAAGGCCCGCGTCAGGCGAAAGCGATCAACACCACAGGCTTGGGCCAGATCATCCAGCCCAATGTCTTCATAGACATGGGCATGCAAATAGTCACGCGCCACCTGGGCCACCCACGGCAGGCGCGGATCAAAGGCCTGACGCTTGCGCCAATCAAGGTGGCCAGTGAGCGCCCCCAACAAAGTGTCGATGGCGCTCTGGCGCACAATGCGCAAGTCACCCTCATGGAGCGCGTGGAAGGCTTGAAAAATGGCAGTGGCCAGGCGCGGATCCTGGCTCAGGGTGTCGGCAAAACCCGGCTGACTGTTGGCCGGCGCGTGCTCGAACAACGCGTGCAACTCCCGTTCCAGCCAGTGCGGATCGAGGTAGAGCATGGAATAGGTAAACCCCTCCTCGGTCGGCGCGTGCCCATCGTGGATCTCCCCCGGCTCCAGCATGAATACCTTGCCCGGCGTACTGAGATGGCGAACGCGCCGGCAATTGAACTGCTGCACGCCCTGCTCAGTGACCCCCACCAGAAAACTGTCATGCCAGTGCGGATCGTAGGCATGCCCCTGAAAATGGGCACGAATCGACTCAATCCCGGTATCGGCGTCCTGGGACAGCTCAATCCAGTTGCGTCTATCCACGGATAAGCTCCATAGGCAATGGTTCTGCGTTCATCTGTACGGACGACTAAATTACCGCGCAATGGAAAAGAACGTTTAGAAGATTTGTGCAGGTTCCTCGGCAAATGCATCCTTGATAAATGCCTCCAGCTCTTTCTCTTCAAGCAGCTCAATAGAAAAATGCCCAAAGCGTTTCGGTAACCAAATGATGCGTGTCCCACTTGGCGACTGCAGATTATCGCGGGACAGTGGTTTTCCGTTCTCATTTTCCGGCTGGACTCCTGCATCGATCAATTCGTCGTACGCTGCCTCAATATCCGGTGTGGAATAGCAGTGACGGTAGATCGTGCCTTCGCCGTTGGAGTCCATCAGCGCCTTGAGATTTCCGGTAAACGGTTGCACTAACATTAAGCGCTCCGTTCCAAACATGACGATCGCATAGCGCACATGCAAACCGTCGCGCTGCCAATCAAGTGTCTTTGAGATCCTGGCGCTGAAGACTCGGGCGTAATACCTGCACGCTTCTTCAAGGTCTTCGACGAGAACATCCACGTGGCTGAATTTTAGTTTCAATGGCCTCACCCTTTTCAGACATACGATTGGTTTGCTGTCAGTCCGGGTATTCTGATTCGCTGACCTTTGCGATAGCTACTGATGTCTGCATTCGGTCGATTTCTGTCGATGTTGACCGGCAGTTATGGGTTGGTTGCAGCCCTTCGCGACGGGTAGAAATCGACCCCAAGCGGCCTTTCGCGAAAAGCAATTAATAGCCAATTTCGTCGAGATGGGCAGCAAATGCCCAATAGTAGACAGGGTGCGGTCAGGCTGATTCGTCAATGTTTTTTGGAGGCTCTGGCATCAAGGACGATGCAGCCCCGTGGCATCCCGCCAGTACAATGTTTCTTCAAACTGGAAGCTTATCAGGAAGAGGGACGAGCACGCCTGAGCGATGGATTGGGCTATTTTGTCCAGATCTTCCATAGCAGACTGCCCGTCCGGCTCAGGACCTTTGATTCTGATGGTACAACGCATAGCGACACTGAAGTCGACACCCTTCATATCCTCAGCGTAAATCATAGAGTCAGTGGTTACGCCATCGGTACTCAGTGTTAGTCCCGAGATAAAGGCAGCTTCCAAACCCCCGCCCACTGCGTTGATTTCCCAGGCGCCAGCATTGTTTAAGGCTTTTCCCAGTATCGGGGCTGTGAGCGCATTATCAGCTTCCAGGTACAGATCAAGACTCATTTGAACCCCCTCTTCCCGCGTGGACATTTGCACTAAAAGTTTTGAGTACGATTTTCGCGGCAGTGTATTGGTCAGCGGTTCGAATGTCTGCTCCTGGCCGATTGCTGCCTCACAAGAGGATCCCCTACGCTTGGAAGAATCGATCGGGCCGGCATGGGCAAAGGGCACTGGACGCCTTGTCATCGATGATCTCCTCGCTGGCAAGGCGTCCCACTACCGCCGCCAAAGTAATTCCAGGGTGCATTGCACAAACATAGACGCCGCCCACTTTTGGTAGATAACCGATGACGGGGATGCCATCGGCAGGCATGGGCCTAAGTCCGACACAAGCCCATTCCGGATCTATGGAAACAACACCATGGAGTTCGTTCTGGATTGTCTTGGCAGTTCGAAGCGCTATCGCTGCCGGCTGATTTTCCATGGCGTCGTCCAGGTAATCTTCTGCCGCCAGCAACGCACCATCCGAACTTTGCCTCACTTCCATTTCAGGGCTGGAGATGAGGGTGTGCACGAGGTTGGGTTGTGACTTGTAACGGATGAAAATGGCAGGCGAGGCCTCTATTGGCAGGGACACTTCAAGCATGTCTGTCAGCTTCGTGATGCCTGTCCCGGCTGCCAATACGACAATATCGGCATCGATGATGCCTATTGTTGTTTCGACTCCGGTCACCTTTGCACTCTGGGTTACAAAACCGAGCACTCGCGTCTGAGTGAGAATTTTCGCCCCATATGCCTCGGCACCTGCGATTAACGCATGCGAAACTGCCACTGCATCCAGCGCCCCTTCTTCAGTCGCATATAAAGCAGACTGAGGAGGGTTCTTGAGATTTGGTTCAAGGTCGAGAATCTGCGATCGAGACACCAGGCTCGCCGAAGCTTGGCTACCTGAGATCGGCAGCGCTCCACTCGCCATCACGCTGTAAGACAAGGCACCGGTCCATCGTATCTTCAGACCAGGCAGCTGCGTTTCGAGTCGGCGATACTCCTTGATTGCAGAACCGCGCAGTTGCGCAATTGGGTCAGGTTCGGGGTGTGAGGTATTGATCCAAGCGAATGAACTGCCAGTCACTCCCGAAGCTATACCTTCAGCCTCGACCAAGGTGACATTCGCGCCTTTACCTGCCAAGTGATACGCCAATGACGCGCCCACGATGCCTGCACCAATGACAACGACTCGTTTGCCCTGACCATTTCCCATATCAACCTCCGTTCTGTCGATGCGCCGATGGTACGACAGCTGGATGATTTCATGACATGAGAGCCTGATCGTTCAGGACGCTTTTTGAGTGTCTGCTTCTGGCCGGTTACAGCCCCTCGTGACAGGCAGCAATCGACCACAAAGCAGTCGGTGGACAGGCTGGTGGAAAACAGGTGGTGCCCTGCTACCCTCTTTACCATAGCCGGGCGTGCCGTCAACCCAGTCGCGTTTCCCCTCGATAGATCTCGCGCTTACCGCGACTAGAAACGCGACATGGCACGTCACCTGATAGTGGATAACGCCATGAAATTTCGATGCCCTCGCATAGAGGCGATACGCTTCCCTGGTTTATCGGTTTCGGGGGGTTCTAAAGCCCGCGACGGCTCGCAAAGAGCTTTGAAGAAGGCTCCATCGAGAGAGTCGATTGCGGCATCAATTGCCCGGGAACGTAAAGAGGTTCGGTTCATGCGGATGACTATGTGCATATCCATGCACACGTAAATTCGCCGTCGCTACTCTTCAGTAAGTCCCGCCCCGCACCCACCGTCTGACCTCAGCCTGTATGGCATAAGCCGGCGCCTCCACAGCATTGAAGTCTTGTGTATACCGCTGGGCAAATCCTTCTACCCCCCATTCCTGATACTGCTGCACATGCTTTAGTTCGTGAGCCCAGAGCGCGATGTTCTGTTCTGCGGTTTGAGCGTCCCGGAAGAGGATGATGTCGATCAGCGTCACGGCTCCGACATCGGGGTTTTGCAGCATGGCAGTGGCGGCGTTGAATTGGCCGTTGTCGCTAACTTTGTAGTGCGCGGCATCGAGGACGCTGGGGTCGTACCAGCGCAGCAGTTGCTCGCGGATGTTCGGTGGAATGGGTTGGATACCGCCGTTGGCTGCTTCAGCGCGGGCTTGGGTCAGCCACAGCGCGAGGGCAGGTGCCGCGATCTGGTAGATGCCATCAGGCAGGGGACCGAGCACCTGCCCCACGTCAGGCAGGCAGATGCAGCTGTCCAGGCACACTTGTTTCTCGCCGGCTGGGCAGGCGTTGGTCTGGGCTGGCACTTCAAGCGTCAGGCAAAGAACAAACAGCGCCACCAGGCGCGTGGTGATGGGCGGCATTGGGCGCTCCAGGGACGGACGCAGCACGAACAGTGGGTCGCATAGCTTTAGCGTAGTCCTGAACCAAGCGCTCCCAAGATAATCGCAGTGCTCAAGCCAGCAGCTCGGTGATCCACCGGGCTTGTCGGGTGAGGTCTTGCACCTTCTCTTCCGGCACGGCCTGCCGCGCCCGGGCGAAGTCGGTCAGGGTCTTCTGCTTCTGGCGCAGCATGCGCTGCCACTTGGACAGGAACGCCGGGCTGCGTGCCTGCATCTGCAGCGGGCCGAAGTACAGCTCCTCGGCGGTGTACATCACCGGCCCGGAGCGCTCGGCGACGAGGATTTCGTAGTAGAAACGGTTTTCCCGCAACACTTCCTCGCAGAAGATGCGGTAGCCATTTTCCATCAGCCATTGGCGCAGTGGCTGCTCGCCGCCGTTGGGCTGCAGGATCAGGCGCTCCTGGCCGTTCAGCCGCGCCTTGCCGCTGTCGAGAATGTCACGGATCGTCTCGCCGCCCATGCCGCAGATGCTGATCGCCGTGATCCCGTCTCCCGGCTCGATCGCCGCCAGGCCATTGGCCAGACGCACGGTGATCTGCTGGTCCAGGCCGTTCTCGCGCACGGTGCGTTCGGCCGAGCGGAATGGCGTCAATGCCACCTCGCCGGCCACCGCCGCCGCGATGGCGCCACGGCGCATCAACGCCACCGGCAGGTAGCCGTGATCCGAGCCGATATCGGCCAGGCGCGCACCTGCTGGTACATGCGCCGCCACGCGCTCCAGGCGCATGGACAATGTCTGTTCGTTCAACTGCAGTTCCTGTTCACCACGAAAGTCCGGCACCTTTGGCATTGGTGCGGGCGGCCCATCATGCTAGGAGAGAGAGGCAGGGTAAAGTGCCGGTGTGGGTTGTGTGATTGACTTTCGTGTCGTCGTGCCTTGGGGAAGACAGGATAATCGAACGTGTCTTGTCTGATGCCAGGAAGCAGTAGCGATTCAAGGCATGACTCGCAAGGTTACTTGCGTCACCCATAACGCGCTGAAGACAAGTAATGCATACCTCTACCTGGAGGCCTATGACCTGTTCGTGGAAACCGCCGATACTTCAACGCTCATAGTCCAGATCAACACGCTCAGGGCGGCGGAACAACGTATGAAGATGAGTACATCCATTTCTATTGGGACACGACTGTATAAGGGCTACTTTGGTTCGATTTCAGTCGGTCGTGACAGGCAACAATCGGCCCCATAGCGGCCGGCCAGATTCGTCTATGAAACCAGAGTCGATTCAGGAACTACACTGGCGTGCTTGCAGCGCTTGGGCGAAGGCCTCTGGTGTCGGGCTTTCCGGCCAGCTTGGGGTACCCTCGGCCAGCTGCAGCCAGGGCTGCATTCGCTTCACCCAAATGTGCGCAATGGGCTCGATTGCAGCGCTGTTGTGCAGGGTCCCGGCGCGTAATACCAGCATGCCGGGAGCTGCGCTGGTGGTGTTATAGATACGCGTATGGCACTGGGCGCAGAGCCGATGATGGCTGGCCGGGTGCGCGCCTTCGTAGCGATAGTCGCTTAACTCGCCAGTGATCTGCAGAGCATCCTCAGGCAATAGCGCGTGCAGGCCAAACGCACTGCCGCTGGTTGTCTGGCAATCCAGGCAATGGCAGGCATAGCTCGGTGGCAGGTTATCCGTAGCAACAACGTAGCTCACCGCGCCACAATGGCATCCACCCATAATCTTCATGCAATCCCCTTTTGTATGCGTTAGTCACTGTTGCTGTGCAGCATGACGTTGGCGCGGGGTGAAACCAACTCCCTAAAGTTGCTGTGCCGCTAGTAGGAAATGTATGAACCCACTCACCCTGCATTGGGAAAATCAACGCGCATTCCTCGCAGTTCTGCGCACTGGAAGCTTGTCCGGTGCCGCGCGCATGCTGGGTATCGCCCAAGCCACGGCGCGCCGTCGCATCGAGGCACTGGAAAGCAGCGTGGGCGTCAATCTGTTTACCCGCTCCCCCGCTGGCTTGATTCCCACGGAAACAGCCCGTGAGCTGATCGCCCATGTGGAGAGCATGGCGCTGGCCGCCGAAGCCTTCAACCGCGCAGCTTCAGCCGAAGCGATAGCCGGTGGGGGTACGGTGCGAATCACCAGCAGCGACTTGCTGGGCATCGAAGTGCTGCCGCAGTTGCTTCAACCCATCGGCCGTGCCCATCCTCAGTTGACCTTTGAACTGAGCGTCAACAACCGTCTTGAAGCCCTGGCCCGCCAGGAAGCGGACATTGCCATTCGCACTCACCGCCCTACAGAGGCAGACGTGATAACCCGCCGTGTTGGTGCCTTGCAGATTGGGCTGTACGCGACCCAGGAGTTGCTTGATCGGTATGGCACACCCACCAGCCTGGAAAGCTTGGCGCGCCTGCCCATGATCGGCCCCGACCGTAACCTCGCCGACATCCAGACCCTCAGTGCGCGAGGCTTTCCCTTTGCGCAGCAGCACTTCCAACTGCGCAGCGACAACCACCTCGCTCAGCAGGCCGCCCTGCGCGCAGGCATCGGTATAGGTGTGTGCCCGAGCCAGCTGGCGGCGCGCGACGGGTTGACCCGCGTGCTGCCCGATGCGCTGGATTTTGCCGTGGATGTATGGATTGCCACGCATCGCGACCTGCGGCGCATACCACGCATCCAGCAGGTCTACGACGCGTTAGCCGCAGCGCTGGAGGCCTATTTGGATGAGCGGGTTTCGTTGCCGGCTGCCGCCATCAGCGACGCTTCCAGAAAACCGATCAGCGCCTGAATACGGCTGCTGCGGTTTTTCCGCGAGGGCACCAGCAAGGTGATGGGTGCGCTGTCGAATTGCCAGTCCGCCATCACACGCACCAGAGTGCCTTTGGCAATCGCATCCGTTACGTCCCACTGCGACCGCAGTACCAACCCTACCAAAGCCATCAGCCATAGCGATGGCTCGTATAAGGGCGAGCACAGTTCATTACGCAATGCGCTTTAACTACCTTTGTTCCAGCGATCACCAATGGTCGCACTAGCATAGGTACTCATCATGCGTAACCACGCGCGGCTCTATCTCGCGGCCACACTGACAGCCGCCCTGTTCACAGGTGCAATCTATTCGCTGTCTTCCACTGCTGGGCAAGCACCACAGACATCGAACGTAGATGCTGCATCGACATATAAACCCGCACTCGCAGGAATCTACGCCTTCAACCTCGGCAAGTTCCGCATCACCGCCCTGAGCGACGGGACGCTGCCACTGGATCTGCATCCGCTGCTTAGAGGCATCAGTCCAAAGCAGATCGACGCACTGCTGCAACGCGGGTTTGCTCGCAACCCGCTGGAGATATCGATCAATGCCTACCTCGTCGATACGGGTTCACACGTGGTGCTGGTCGATACCGGCGCTGGTGAGTTGTTCGGTAGCGTTGGCGGAAAGCTACCCGAAAGCTTGGCTGCCGCGGGTTACCAGCCGGCACAGATCAGCGATGTGCTGATTACCCACATCCATACCGATCACTCCGGCGGCCTGGCACGCAGCGGGCAAATGATGTTTCCCAATGCGACCATCCACGTCGGCCAAGCCGATGTCGACTTCTTTCTGGATCCCGCCAACCTGGAAAAGGGGCTGAAACCGGCGCATCTGGAAGAGGCATTGAAGACAGTTGGCCCTTACCAGCGTGCAGGCAAGCTGAAGCCCTTCGCCACCCAGTCAGAAATCCTTCCGGGTATCACCGCCATTCCCACACCGGGACATACCCCGGGCCACAGCTTCTTTCGGGTCGTAAGCGAAGGCGAGAGTATCGATTTCTGGGGCGACATCATGCATGTCGGCCTCATCCAGTTCTCGCGCCCAGAGGTGACTATCACCTTCGACGTCAACCAGAACGCTGCTCGCGCCCAGCGGCTAGAACAATTCGAGACCGCCGCGAGTGAACAGCGTTTGTCAGCGGTCGCTCACTTACCATTTCCAGGGATAGGCCACATCCGGCGCGAAGCCGGCAGGTATGAGTGGGTACCCGCCCAATACCGCAATCGCGACTAATGCGGCAGGCCTGGGCCGCAACTAACCAGGACGAAATACAGTGCGAAATGGCTCCCCGGTTACGACGGGGCCAGAGGCTATACAACTCGGTACTTTGTTTGTTTTCATTCCCCACAGACAGGCTTGCTTGATAGCGCTGACCGAGGAATGGTGATGAATTACACGGATATCGATGGGTCGCTGCTACTTGCATTAAAAGCGCTGCTTGAAGAGCGCAATGTCACACGAGCGGCGGCCCAGTTAGGGATCAGCCAACCCGCCTTATCTGCGCGCCTGGTACGTCTGCGCGACATCCTGGAGGACCCCTTGTTCGTCCCAGCGACAAACGGCCGAGGTGTTGTGCCAACCCCTCGTGCAGAGGCTCTCGAGCAGGAGCTGCTGCATGTACTTGAGGGGCTCAAGCGACTGGTCAGCCAGCCTGAGCTGTTTGATCCAGCCACCACTACACGCACCTTTGTCGTCGCCCTTTTCGAAACCCCTGCTGCGGTACTCATTCCCGAGCTCTGTGCGAATTTTGCACGTGAGGCTCCCAATGCGCGTTTGGCCTGTATTTATCCGCCACGCGATGTGTACGAGAAGCTTGAGCAAGGACAGATCGATCTATTGATCACCGTGCCGGATGGCCTGCCTGGAGACCTCATGCAGCGCCCGCTTTGGGAAGACGGATTTCGAACTGCGCAACGCAAGGGACACCCCCGCGGCACCGGGCCTTTCGATATTGAAAGCTTCTGCTCCCTCAACCACGTCCTTGTCTCTACACAAGGGGGGCGTTTCGCAGGCATGGTAGATGAAGCACTCCTCGAGCAAGGCTACTCGCGCAATGTGATGTATTCGGTTCAAAACTACTCCCACGTTCCCCTGGTTCTTTCCACTACGGATGCAGTGTGCACGCTGCCCTCTCGCTTTCTGAGCCAATACTCTGATCGTCTGGACCTCTTCGAACCTCCGCTCGGGTTATCTGCACTGCGTCTGGTGTTGGCATGGCATGCTCGTACCCATAAGGATGCCGGCCACCAATGGCTGCGCCAACAGCTCTATCGAAGCGCCCAACTGGAGCCGAATTGAACTCGCCGTGCTGGATAGACCGCCTGAGAGGATCACCTGAGATTTAGCCATTCTCGAAGCCATCGGCCTGGGCTATGGCAGCTATCAAGGTTACGGCAGTTCTCGGGCCTTCTGTCCCTCCTTACTCTCCAAGACACGATCACTACGGTCGTGACAGGTCACCCGACTCTCTTGGAGATATACGATGAACACCCTGAATCGCACTCTGGCATTGGCAACCCTGGCTCTCGCTACTCTTTCCGCCGAGGCCTCGCAGCCCAATAAAGCTGGCACCAGCGCATCCGCTGTCGGCAGCATCGTCCAGTCTGCCAGCTACGTCACGACCAAAGACGGCGTACAGCTCTATTACAAAGACTGGGGGCCACGAGACGGCCACGTGGTCGTATTCAGCCACGGCTGGCCGCTGAACTCGGACAGCTGGGAAGCGCAGATGCTGTTCCTCGCTGACAAAGGCTACCGCGTTGTCGCCCATGACCGTCGTGGCCACGGCCGTTCCAGCCAGCCCTGGGAAGGCAACGACATGGATCACTATGCCGACGATCTGGCAGCCGTACTTGAAGCACTGAAGCTGGAAGACGTCACCCTGGTCGGCTTCTCCACCGGTGGCGGAGAAGTGGCTCGCTATATCGGCCGCCACGGCACCAGTCGCGTCAAGAAAGCGGTTCTGGTGGCAGCCGTTCCACCGCTGATGTTACAGACCGAAAGCAACCCCAACGGCCTGCCTATAAAAGTGTTCGATGACCTGCGCAAGGCCTCACTGGAAAATCGCTCGCAGCTCTACCTTGATATCGCTTCCGGCCCTTTCTTCGGTTTCAACCGTGAAGGCGCCACCCCGTCTCAGGGCTTAATTCAGTCGTTCTGGGTCCAGGGTATGCAGGCTGGCCACAAGAACACTTACGACTCCATCGCAGCATTCTCAGCTACCGATTTCCGTGAGGATCTACGGAAATTCGATGTGCCAACCTTGGTAATCCACGGTGGCGACGACCAGATCGTGCCTGTGGACACCTCAGCCAAGACCTCGGCAGCACTGATAAAGGGAGCCGAACTGATTGTGTATCCCGGTGCGCCACACGGGCTCGCCGACACTCACAAGCAGCGCCTTAATCAGGATCTGTTGGACTTCCTGCAGAAATAAGCCCACCGCCCCCGGACCCATCCTCCTCATGTGCTGCCCAGATGGCTGCAAGCCAATCAACGCCCCCATAACCATGGGCCGCACATGAGCGTTACCCCTGAAGCAGCGTTACCAACCCAATCCACGAAAGGAAATCATCATGCGTAATTTCAAGTCTCTCTTGACCACCACCATCACCACTGCATTGGCTCTGGCATCACTCAATAATTTAGCCGCCGCGCAAGCCACAACCGCCAAGCCCACCGTAGTGCTTGTGCATGGCGCATTCGCCGAATCGTCCAGCTGGAATGGCGTTGCCGCTCAGTTGTTGAGTCAGGGTTACCCAGTCATTGCCGCAGCAAACCCGCTGCGCGGAGTGAAGAATGACGCGGATTATGTTGCCGACATCGTCGAGCAAACCGCCGGTCCGGTGATCCTCGTTGGTCACTCCTACGGCGGGGCCGTGATTTCCAACGCAGGCTACGACAACTCCAGGATCAAGGCGCTTGTTTACGTCGCAGCCTTCGCACCGGACAAAGGCGAAACAGCCATCGAGCTGTCCAGCCGCTACCCTGGTGGCACCCTTGGCCCGACCTTGGCAGCTCCGGTGCTGCTGGACGACGGCAATAAGGATCTCTACATACAGCAGGACAAATTCGGTCAGCAGTTTGCCGCTGACGTTCCTGCTGCTGAGTCCGCGCTGATGGCCGCAACCCAACGTCCGATCAGCGAGTTTGCATTGACCGAGGCGTCTGGCGACCCGGCCTGGAAGAAACGACCGTCCTGGTTCATCTACGGTTCGGCGGACAAGAACATTCCCGAGGCCGCGCTGAAGTTTATGGCCGAGCGAGCTGGCTCGAAAAAAACTGTCACCGTCCCGGGAGCCTCCCATGTGGTGATGATGTCCAACCCGGAGAAAGTTGCAGCGCTGATCATTGAAGCAGCGCAAGCGACAGCTCGGTAAACAGCCGCCTAAAGCGTCACCGCATGCTTTCGACTAAGGCTGTCACCAAAACCACGGATCACCTCCAACAATGACTTCACCCGCAGCGGCAGATTCCCGGCCGGGTACACCGCGTGCATCTGCGGGCTCTCACCGCCGCTGGAGGTGAGTTTGTACTCGGGACAGACCCGCAGCAGGCGCCCCGCGTCCACTTCGGGCTCCGCCATCCAGTCCGCCAGTCGGGCGATGCCGAGGCCCGCCAGGGTCGCCTGGAACACTGCCGAACCGGAATTGAAGCGAAACTTGGGATCAGCCCGAAAGCTGATGGCCTGCGCCTCACTGCGAAAATTCCACTCCTTGAGAATCCGCGGTGCCGTGTGCAGGATCAGCGAGTGCGCCTCCAGCGCTTCGATGGAGTCGGGCGTCCCGCGCCGCTCCAGGTACCCGGGGCTGGCGTACAGGTAACGTGAATAACTCCAGAGTGGAAAGCCGATCAGATCACTGGATTGCGGATACCCGCCACGAATCGAGAAATCCAGTTTGCTCTTGGCCGGGTCGATGGTTTCATCGGTGAAAATCCCATCGACGTTCACGTCTGGATAACGCTCACCGTACTGCGCGATCAACCGGGGCAATACCCCGTGCCCGAGAAACTCGGGGGCGGAAAAGCGGACCCAGCCGTAGGCCTGGCCGCTGATGCCGGCCAGGTCTTCATCCGCCTCACGTTGCAGATCCAGCATTTTGTAGGCGTGGGGCAACAAGCGTTCACCCGCCTCGGTCAAGCTCACGGCATTGGAGGAACGATTGAACAACTTGGCCCCGACACTTTCCTCCAGGGCTTGAACGGCGCGGGTCAGCGCGCTGGGGGAGCGCCCCAGAGTACGTGCCGCCGCGACGAAGCTGCGCTTGCGAGCCACCGTCGCAAAGGCTTCAAGTTCCCCCAACATATTCAATGCCATGCGCCACCTCGTTGCACTTTTCACAACGTGGTATTGCAACACATTAAAAGCCCTTCCGTTAACCTTCCTGCTCAAGGACGCAGGCAAGCCGATGCGATGAAACACGTAGAAGCCGCCGGACGCTCACCCCCCCTTTAACGTCAGAGCCTGATTTCATGGTCGATATTGTCATCCTTTGCGTGTTCGCCTTCGCCGCTGGCCTGATCGATGCGGCGGTGGGCGGCGGCGGACTGATCCAGATACCCGCGTTGTTCAACGTGCTGCCCTCGGCACAACCGGCGGCGCTACTGGGTACCAACAAGGTCGCGGCGGCTTGCGGCACCGCATTCGCGGCCCGGTCCTTCGTGCACAAGGTGGTGATCGACTGGGGTCTGGTGATCCCCGCCGCCTGTTCGGCCTTTGTCATGGCCTTCTTCGGAGCGGCCACGGTGTCGTCCGTGCCCCAGTCGATGATCCGGCCGGCGGTGCTGGTACTGATCGTGCTGATGGCGATCTACACCTTCTGGAAAAAAGACTTCGGCGCCCTGCACAAACCCATGCGCATCGGTACCAAGGAGAAACTGCTGGCGATCGTCATCGGCGGTGCCATCGGCTTCTACGACGGATTGTTCGGTCCCGGAACTGGCAGTTTCCTGATCTTCCTGTTTATCCGCTGCTTCGCCTTCGACTTCCTTCATGCCTCGGCGTCGGCCAAGCTGGTGAACATCGCGACCAACGTAGCGGCGCTGATATTCTTCATTCCGACGGGTAACGTGCTCTACCTGATCGCAATCCCCATGGCGGCATTCAACATCCTGGGCGCGCTGACCGGCACGTGGCTGGCGGTTCATAAAGGCGTGCCCTTTGTCCGGACTCTGTTCCTGGTGTTGCTGGTGATCCTGATCAGCAAGCTGTCCTACGACCTGTTCGTGTAAACCTGAAGGAAAACTACATGCATCCCGCGATCTGAGGACGTGTGCGCTCATGGCGCCGGTTTGTCCGGCATGGACGGGGCACTTGCCCACGACCTTTCAACCATTGCTGGCATCGATAGTCACCATCACGTCAATGAAGTTCTCATAAAAAATCCTCGGCGTAACATCCGCTCCATACCCAACCAATAACACCCCGGAGCACACCATCATGAAACGCCAAATCATCCTCAGTATCGCTTTCTCGGTTTTTGCAGTTAACGCTTTTGCCGCGTCTTCTACTCACCCGGTTGTCGCTGAAGGCGGCTCGGATCGTCTGATCGAAAACCGCATCGCAGAAGGTGGTTCGGATCGTCTGATCGAAAACCGCGTTGCCGAAGGTGGTTCGGATCGTCTGATCGAGAACCGCGTTGCCGAAGGTGGTTCGGATCGTCTGATCG
>NZ_AKJB01000114.1:0-20151 GCF_000282555.1 Pseudomonas sp. GM102
CGGCAGCCGTACCGCCCGTGACGGCAGCCGCGACACCAACGCCTCGCTCGGTTACCGCAAAGACCTGCAAGACCACATCCTGCAGAGCGTCTCCGTGACGGCGCTGACCGACACTTACGGCGTCGGTCTGTCGAGCCTGGCGAACTTCCGTACCGATGCAATCAATGGCGACGGCTTTATCCAGCGCTCATCGTTCAACGACAACTTCACCGGCGGCCTGAACCTGGACAGCACCGTGGTCGTCGGTGGCCAGCGCATGGCCCTGACCAGTCAGCATCAAGGACGCGGCGCGGGGATGATCGTCGACGTCGAGTCCGACATCGACGGCATCGCATTACGTGCCGACGATCTCAGCGGTGGCAGCTCGGCATTGCGCCCGGGGCGAAATTTCATTCCGCTCACGGCTTACAAGAACAGTTCGGTGAGCTTCGACTTCGAAGGCAATCACGCCCCGGCGGCGAGCATCGAACCGGCCCGTACTCGCTATCACCTGAACAAGGGCGGCGTGGAGTATCGCAAGGTCTACGTGATGAAAACCCTGACGGTGCTCGGCCGTCTCGTCGACCCACAAGGCAAACCGCTGAAGGGCCATCACGTGATCAACCACGCCAGCCGTGGCGTCAGTGAAGTCGACGGCTTCTTCTCGATGGAAATGCATGCCGGTTCACCGACGCTGGAAGTGCGGTATGCCGATCAGTTGTTGTGTCAGTTCCGACTCGATACCGCCAAGCACCGCAGTGAAAACAACGTGTTGATGATCGGCGATCTGCGCTGCTCGCCAGACACCTTGGCGGATGCGTCATTCACTCGTCAGGAGGCCAGTTGAATGGTCAATCTCAAAACGTATCTGCCGCAATGCCTGTGCTTGCTGGCGCTGTTTGTGACGCCCCCGGCCGAGGCACTCAATCAGGAAATCAGGGCGTTGTTCCGGCCTGACCCGGCGAATCCGCAGCGTAATACGTTCATCAACAAAACCCCGGTCAGTGGTTACTGCGCCGACTATCCCGATCAGTGCGAGGAAAACCAGACCTTCAGCATTCGCCTGCCAATGCGGTTCGAGTCGGCAAGGGCCATGCAACCCCATGACTCGCAGCGCAACAGCTCGATGTTCACCGTGCCGGCGCAATGGCGTGCATTGACGGTGACGAATGCCGAAACCGGTGAGGCGGAACAGGTCGAAATGCGCATTGCCGGATTTGGATCGCGGTACGTGCTCAACGACAAGGTCACCAACCTTACAGGTGCAGCCAATACGCTCGAAGGGCACCGGGCCTTGTGGGGCGGCCCGTATGGCGGCTGGGTAAACCCCCCGTCGCCGTGCCAGTACAGTGGCGTCGGTTGGTACTCGGATGATTTTTACCAGTTTTTCTGGAAAACCCCGACTCAGGGAACCTGCGTGAAAACCGCCAGTTTCAAGATTCCGGGCATGTACTACGAGTACCTGGATTTCGCCTATGAACTGCGTACACCCAATCCGCTTGGCATGTCTTCAGGGCTATACACCGGTGACCTGAGTTATCGCATCGGTCCGGGCGGTGACTTTGACATGGGCGATGTGATGGTGCCCGACGATTCCGATCTGACGCTGAGTTTCGTCCTGGATGTTCAGCACACGCTCAAGGTCGACATTCCTCCCGGTGGTAACAAAATCCGGTTGGAGCCGCAAGGCGGATGGCAAAGCTGGCTGCAAGCCGGACGCCGACCGGTGCGACTGTTCCGTGACCAGACTTTCAACATTTCGGCGTCGTCCCGTTTCAAGATGCTGATCAATTGCGGCCCCGGAATAGGTGCCGAGTGCGGACTGGAGAATAGTGCGGATAACGGTCGTCGAGTCCGCTTGCACGTCAGCGTCAGCCTGCCTGACGGCCTGACCGACCTCTCAGGACAACCCGTGAGACGCCTGCGATTGAGGACCGGTGCGGGGAATGAGCAGCAGTTCAAGCCCGGCTTCTATGTGGACCGGGCACCGGGAACCCTGCATTTCGAGGTCCCGCAATCGGAAATGGAGTTCATGCTGAGGCCCGGTGTTGCAGGCACCTATACCGGCATTGTCGTTGTGATCTGGGACTCTGAAATCTGATGGGCAACGCATCGATCAGTCGTACCGGCAGTGTGTTCAATGACCAAGGATTAAATGTTATGCGTGGGTTTCTATTGATGGGTTTGAGCGTTGTTTCCCTCGGCCTTCAGGCCGGACCGCAAATCAACGTCGGAACGGTGTACGACTATCTGGATGGCGACAAAAGCACCTACCTCAAGCGTGTGTTCAACAGCGGTGACAGCACGGCCTTCGTCAAGGTCAATATTCTGGAAATCGTCTACGACGCCGACGGCATCGCCACTGAAGTACCGGTCACAAGCGACCCAGGCGCGACATCGCGCGACGGGCTGATGGCCAGTCCGGCGCGCCTGATCATTCCGGCCAATGGTATGCAGGGCACACGCCTGTTGTTCATGGGCGGGCGCGACACCGAGCGCTATTTTCGGGTGCGCTTCATCCCGGTGGTGCCGGAAAAGGAAGACGAATTCGCGGTGTCCAGCGAGGAGCGCGAGGACTATAAAAAGAACCTGTCGGCCGGCGTCAACGTCATGACCGGGTTCGGCACGGTGTTCTTCGTCCGGCCGAACAACAGTCGCTACGACAGCCAGATCGAGAATGGCGCGAGCACCTACCGCATTCGCAACAACGGCAATACGTCTGTGGTCGTCGATGAGTTTCGCAACTGCTCGATCAAGCAGGAAAACCAATGCGAGCCCACCACCAAGCACCACATCCGTGCTGGAAAAGAGTTCGCGTTCGACAAACAGCCCGGTCGTGAATACCGCTTCAACCTGGTCGAGGGCGCTTCGAAAAAGGCCCTGCACATTGCCAGCCAGTAACCACCGGCACACGCGAGTGACCGTCGTTGCCCGCCGCTTTTTTTGACGTAACAGGTACCTGAAATGATCAAGCTATCGGCCATCGCCTTGTGGACAGGCGTCACGGCACTGATGAGTTCCCTCGCGTTCGCCGCACGGGAAGAGCACCGATTCGAAGTGTCGGTGGATATTCCGACGTTGGGTTTCTATGTGATACCAGCCGAATCGAACTGGATTCATCGCGAGCAAGTCCTGCCGTGGAATATTCACACCTCGACGCTGGAAGGGCTGCGCAAGAACTTTGACGTCAAGCACGACAGCAGCGCCATCCACGCACGGTTGGACAGCGAGCCCTATCTGTCCAACGGGCGCGATGAGCAGAACATCTACCTGCTTGTCAGTTTCAACGGCAAGGAATTGAGCCATGACCCACTGCCCCGTGAAGTGCTGTCGCGTGCTCAGGCTGTTGCCGGCGGGCGTTTTCCCCTGCACATCCAGCCGAAAGTGCCAGCAGGTGGGTACAAGCCGGGTCGTTACTACGGGAATGTGCAATTGGTCTTCAGTGCCGCGGCACCGTGAACCCGATTCTTCAGTTTGCAGGTGCCGATTCAATTTGATTCACGCGCCCATTCGCGCCAACCATGCCTCGGCCCGAACGGCGATTTGATTTTATCTGCAAGCCTGCCGGCATTTCTGCCGTCAGGCTGCAATGGGCTGGTTTACTGGCCGGCGCGCCCCAGTGCCGCGCGGGTCAGTCGCCTCGACAGTTCTTTTTCATCGTCACCCAAGTCGACAAGCAGCCTGTTGAAGGTCGCCTCGCTGATGGGGTCATCGGCAAAGACCACCGTTTCCGGCACCGATAAATCATTCGCGAGATCCCTTAGGCGGTTGCGCAGAGCGGCGCGTTCAAGATCCGACAATTGTGTTGACTCGACCCATTCACGCTGGGTGGATCGCAGGACCTCAAGCAGCTCGTACTTGGCCAGATGCTGTTGTTTGTTCGTTTCCAGCCGCACCGGATACCGTTCGCCCAGGTAGTTTACCCAGAAGTCCTGTTCGAGCATCTTGTTCACCAGACCATCACCTTCACCCAGTGCCAATACCGTGTCGTAGGCTTGATCGATCATTGCGTCGGTGACACCGGACACTGGCCGATACAGCATGCCTTCGGATTGCCAGGGCAGGCCGAGGCGTTTCGCCAGTCCGGTCTGGTAGGCCAGATAGACTTCAACATCATCAGGGTTGCCTCCACGGCTGGCGACATCGGCCCTGGCAATCTCGTTCACGTGGTCCAGCCGCGCCGCGCCTTTGGCCAGGGTCACCAGTTTGCGTTCAAGCTCTGCCGGTTCGATGGAGTAGGTATAGGCTTCGTAAGCGAGCACGTTGATGCCCATGTGGTTGAACAACTGCGCGCCGGCATCGGCGCAGTCCACCGGTGCGACCACCATGGTGAACAGTTTTTCCCGCAATCGGCTGTCGACATGCACCGCATCGAGCATGCGCCAGACGCGCTGCATCAGTTGATCCCTGATCGCTCCGCCGGCGCGGTAATCGGCAAAGTCACGCACACTGAGCAAGGTCGCCATGAACGGTTGGGCGGCAAGTTCGTCCACCAGTTCCGACCAAGGGGTTTCCCGGTCGAGCCCCCAGCCTGGCACATCGCCCCAATAGTCGGCGCCATACGTCGAGACGATCGATCTGTTTTGCGATGGGCCGGGAGGAATGACGGGTTCCGGTGGCAACGCCATCGAACGGCGGTGTGCCTGGTAGCGCACCTGGTTGATCTCCGACAGGCTGACGACGTCCAGTCGCGTTCGGGCCACCAGCCACTGCGCATCGGAACCTGTCACAACCTCAGGGATATGTGTAAGGGGATTACCGCGCAGGTCGAGAAGGAAACCCCGTGGCCGAGGTCTGGCCAGCGTGCCTTCGGGCCAGGTGTCCAGCCCGGTATTTTTCAGGATGACGACCTTGAGACGGGGCATGCGCGAAAGGTCGGGTGACAGGCCCAGCGGGTTGTCTTCCAGTCTCAAGACTTCCAGGTATGTCAGGCTGCGCAACCGCTCGACGGCCGCGGTATCCAGCACGATGTGATTGTCGCTGAGCCGCAGGCGTTCGAGGCGGCGCAACGTGGTGCCGATGCGGGTGGGCAGGCGTGTCAGCTCGCAGTCTTTGGCGCTGAGTTCCACCAGGTGCGGGAAGTCCTTGAGCAGACCGTTCGAGTCACTGGAAAAGCGCGTGTTGTCGAGTTTGAGTACCGTGACCTTGTCGAGGAATTTTTTCAGCTCGGGGCGCTTCGCCCACCAGGTTTCCAGATCCAGGGACAGCATTTCCCGAGAGAGGTCGAGGGCATAGGAAGACGGATCGGCGCGGTTGCCCAGTTCTGCGTTCTTGCGTTCGAAACAGTCCAACAGACATTCGTAGATATGCAGCCCGCCGCCGTCGCGGAACCCCTGACTGCCCGGCCCCCAGCTTTCCGGTTGCTGGTAGCGCCAGCGATGGACTATCACCCGCAGTTCATCAAGCTCGTTTTCATGCCTTTCGATGGCTTTTAGGGGCTCGCCCTGTTCGGTCAGGGCATCGGCAAACGCATCGACCTCACGTGGGCTGAAATGCGGATGCAAGTCTTGAATGCGCTCCTGCAGGGTGGCGGCGTCTTTGCTCAGACCTCCCCCGCGCACCAGAAACAGCGTGTCGTGCTGGACAACCGATCGTATGGGGGCACTGGCCAATACGGTGCGGCGTTCGCTCGGAGCCGTGGTCTTGGCGATGATCCACTGCTTGAACTGTTCTGCTTCGGTCGGACGATAGCCCAGGACACTGCGACCTTCGTTGTCCATGGCGTGGAGGATCGCTTCATACAGACCGCTCGCTTCATGGATCGGCTGGTTTTCGCCATCGCGCACCAGATAGCGCTCGGGCGCGATACGCACCAGCACCCGGATCCGTTCGGCTGACTCGGCACCGGCACTGCAACGTAACTCGCCATCGAACGTCCCCTCGCGGATTTCGATACGCAACGCACCGAAGGTATCGCTGTAGTGGCGCAAGGCGCCGAGGATCAGGCGTTCGCTGTCGATGTTGCTCAGTGCTTCGCGCTGCAAGCCCTGGGCAGCCCTGACGGACTGCAGCTCAAACTGCAGCTCGCGGGCGGTTGTTCTCAAACGCAAAGGCAAACGGCGGCGCTGCGCGATCTGCTGCAGTTCCATAGGCCTGGCCTGGGCAATCACCCTCTCTGCGAGGATGGGCGTTAGCTGCGGGCAGTCAACCAACACCTGACTGACTTCAGGGGAGAGCGGTGCCGCCGCATCGTCCGGCGTGGTGCCCAGGTGCACCAGGGTATCGGTCAGCAACGGTGGCGGCGGTGCGTTTTCCACATGCATGCGTCGCAGGATGTCTTCGTCGGTGCCGGTGAGCAGGCGAATCTGCTCCAGTTGCGCATCGCTGAAGCCATCGGTGCTATGCCCGATCCGTCGCATCAGTTGCGTACCTTCCCACTGGCGCGGGTTTTCCGTTTCGCAGACCCAGGCACCACGGGCATTGTGATCGAGGGTGGGCGCATAGGCTTCGGGTCGTCGCGGGTGGCGGATACGATGCTGACCGGTGGTCGGATCCTTCACCACTTCGAACAGGTGCTGATCCAGTTGCAGCAACTGCTTGTCGCCCACCGGATGCAGCCCATGGGCGTCGGGCCGGGTCTGTGCTGGCAGCGCCTGTTTCGGCAATCGGTAAGGTGTGAGATCGGGATTCCACAGCCGCGTCTGGCCATCCGCCAACTGCACCGGTTTCAACCCTTCTACAAACGATGAGAGCTTCATCCCGGCAACGTGGCCGAGGTTTGCACCGGCGGCGAAGGCGCCGAGCTGGACAATGCTTTCCAGCACGCCGATGGCTTGCTCCCCAGCCTCGGCCAAATGACCTTCGGCCAGATCCACTACGCCTTCGAATACGCCGTCGAGCAGTTGATACGCCGTATAGGCCAGCATCAACTCGCCCAGAAAAGGGACAAGCGGTGTCGCCACCAGCAGTGCCACGTTGAGGATGTCCGAGAGCATTTTTTCCAGATTGTCCCACCAGGTCCAACGTGCCATGCGGTCGGCGTACTCGGTGGAAATCGCGATTTCCCGGGCGTCATTGAGGATCTTGTTCAGTTTTTGCCGGTAGAAGTAGCCCCATAGATCACCGGTGAAGCGCGTCTCGCGATCCTCCTGAATCTTCGACAGGTTGAACTGTAGGTTGGGGTTATCCACTGGCGTTTCACGCCAACTCGGCAGGTTGGAACCCGGTGCGGCGGGCTGCCATTGGACTTTACCCAGACGGTCATTCAATCCGGCAAAAAAATGCCCCCGTTGTTGATGGTTCACGAACTGGCTGAAAAACCGTTGATAGCTTGTGGCAGAGGCACCATCGCGTAGCTGCCGCGTCAGTTCAGCCATAAATTCGAGCGACGACGGGTATTGCTTGAGCGGGTGTTCCGGGTCATGGGGAACGTAAGCGATCACCGGGACAGGACCGGTGGCGGTGGAGACATCGGCGCAGATCAGGACAATGCCGATCAGACGCGCATCCATCATCGCCAGGTTGTAATAACTGATGGCCTGGCCGTTCCAGCGTAGATTTCTGCGGTCATCGAGCATGCCCTGTACCACGTCATAGGCGTCCTGGCCGATGTCGTTTTTCATCAGGGCCATTTGCGCCGCGACATTGAGCGCGCTCTTCTGGCTGAGAATGACTTTGTGGCGCAAGACATTGCTGGCCACTTTGTTTGTCGACAGTAAAAGCTCGTTAAGGTGTTGTTCGTATCGAGCGCCGATGTTCAGTTCGCGACACAGTGCCTTGAACTGATCGACGCTCATTTTGTGCTTAAGCTGTTTTATCGCGAAATGACCCCGGGCGTCGGGGCGAGTAATGAATTCGGAATCGGCCGTGAATGTTTCGTTACCCGAAAAGTTGTGCAGCGCCGCATCCAGCAAGGAAACGGTTCGGCTTTGAGTGCCTGATGCAAAGTCATGCACCCACCACGACGTGTTCACCGGTGCATACAGCCGCAGCCAGGTTTGCTCGACGTCATCGTCTACACCGAAGCGTTGTTTCAGAACCTGTTGCAGTAAGGGTTTGGCAAAGGCGTACACATCCTGCAGGTTGCTCAGTGCTTGCTCGACGCTGTTTTGCGCGTTCCAGTTGAGCTTGAGGTCATTCCTCAAGCTTCGGTGTGCAGCGACCGAAGCGCTCTGTTGCCAGTCGGGAATCGTCAGTCTGACGTTCTTCAGCGCTTGGACTTGTGGCGCTGAAGCGTTCAGCAGCCAGGAAGGGATGGCCTTCTTGATCAACTCATAGTGCGTGCTTTTGGCGGGGAGAGCGATTGAGGCCTGATCTGTTGGTAGAAGTGTCGGGGGGAAATTGGGCATTGCTTGATCGTCCATTGATCAATAGTGGAGCGACCAGACTAGGTAAGCGGCTTGCCCAAAAAAAGCTCAAATATACGTTCGAAATTGCGCTGGTTTCGACTCAAACCTCTCAAAATTGAAGAGTGAAAAATATATAGATACCGCCACACCGGGCAGGTCTGTTGACCCACGGCTTAGCGTCCAGCCGTTGTCACGGCTCCTTGGCACAGGGTTCCCGGTAGCAGATAAGGCGACAAAATCGGCGCCATGCCCTTGAGCACTTGCACCGGTAACGCCGAGGTGAACTTGAAGTTCTCAGCCGTGCGCCCTGGAACATAGGCGGTGAGGGTGCCGAAATGCCGGTCACCAATGTAGAACACGAAGGTCGCGGTACGGTTGATCGATTTCGAGCTGAGAATCCGCCCGCCGGAACCGATGGCTTCAATGCGGTTGTCGCCGGTACCGGTTTTGCCGCCCATGGCCAACGGGCTACCGTCAGCCAGTTTGAAACTGCCCGCCACACGTTTGGCGGTGCCGGCGTCCACCACTTGCGACAAAGCCTCACGCATGGCAGTTGCCACCTCGGAAGGCATCACGCGTTTGCCGACGACAGGGTTATTGATCAGGCGGGTTTCATAGGGCGTATCCGCCGCAAAGTGCAGGCTGTCGATACGTAGCGTCGGCATGCGCACACCGTCGTTGAGAATAGTGCCGATCAGCTCCGCCAATGCCGCCGGGCGATCGCCGGAGCTACCGATGGCGGTGGCCAGCGAGGGCACCAGATGATCGAACGGATAGCCGACTTTCTGCCAGCGCTGGTGTATGTCGAGGAACGCCTCGATCTCCAGCATGGTGCGGATTCGGCTGTCGCGGGCACCCTTGTGTCGACTCTTGAACAGCCAGCTATAGACTTCCTGACGCTCGAACTGGCTGGCTTTGACGATCTGGCTGAACTTGGCGTCGGGGTTGTTCAGCAAGTAGCCGATCAACCACAGATCCAGCGGGTGAACCTTGGCAATGAAACCCTGGTCTGGCAGGTCATAACTGCCAGGGCCATAACTCAGGTAGAGACGTTCAAGGCGTTCGTCGGTCAGTTTTTCATTGAGCTTGGCGCCTTTGAGGTGCGAGCGTACGAAGGTGTTGAAGCTTTCCTGGTCAGCCTGGGGGAATAGATAACGATGCACGGCGGCCATGCGAATCGGGGTCGGGCGCATGCCGTCGAGAAAGGTTTCGAGCCGCGCCTTGGTGTCCTTGTTGCGGTATTTCTTCCAGAACTTCAGCAGGAACGAGGTGCCTTCTTTATCGGCGAATGAGGCCAGGTATTCCTGACGCCGAGGGTCGCGATCGTCCTTGAGCAATTCGGCGCTGTTGTTGGGACCGGAATAGGTGGTGTAGCGCACCAGGTCACGCATCAGGCGAATGAACGGCAGGTTGATCGACTCACGAATGGCATCACGCAGGGTCGGCATGCGGCCGTTGTCTTCCTTGCGAAAGTTATTGAATGTGTGCAGCCCGCCACCCGTGAAAAAGGCCTCGCCAGGGCTGGCGGAGTATTTGCGATCCAGCGCGGCACTCAGCATGTTCGGCAGGTTGTGATCTTTGTTCTGTATCAGGTAATCGACGGCCCAGCGGCTCAGACGGTCCTGGTCCGGAACCTCGACTTTTTTCAGTTCAGGAACGCTCATCGTTGCGTACTTATCGTGCAGTTCGGCGATGATTTGCAGGTAAGTGGTGAGCACGCGCATTTTTGCCGTGGAGCCCAGTTCCAGCTTGCTGCCTTCATTGATGTCGAACGGCTGGTCGGTGCTGTCGGTCTGCACCCGCACTCGTGAGCCGTCCGGAGTCAGTTCGAACAGGGTGAAGCTGTAGCGCACCTGCGCGGTGCTGGTGGGGGTGAGCAGACGTTCGCCAATCAGGCCGATTTCCGCTGCATAAGCTGGGTCGGCCAGATGCTTGAGGTACGCCGTGGCCTGGGTTTGCAACTCGCCTTGCAGCGTACTGGTGGCTGACAGGTCGAGACGGTCGAGGTCATACAGTGGACGGTTGAGCAACCCGCCCAGACGGCTGCGCGCCACACTGATGCCCTTGTTGGTTTCGATGGGCTGAATGGTGGGCTGGGTGGCCCAGTCGCGGTAAGTCACTTTACTGGCCAATGCTGCTGCCGCGAGTGGCGCATCGATCACGCCATTCTGCGCCAGCAGGCGAATATGGCTGTCAGTGAGATTGGCCAATTCATCACGGCCCTTGGTCAAGTAATGGGAAGGGCGACGCTGAGCGATCATCAGTGACAGTATCTCCCGCAGGGCCAGGCCTTTTTCCGACAGACTTTTCGGGTCGGTGTCGGTGCTGGCCAGCCGTTCGTTGGCCTGGTTGAAATCGGCGCCGTACCAGACGCGCAAACCTTCGGCCATGCCATGCACTTCACCGTGACCCGGTACTGCCGACAGCGGAACACTGTTGAGGTAGTCACGAATCACATTTTGCCGTGCCTGGAGGGTTTCCGGGCCCGCCTGATAGGCCCGCACGCTGGCGGAAATCATTTGCCGGATCTTTTCCGCCCCCGACATTGTCAAGCCATCGGGCGAGTGTCGATATTTTTCAAGCTGCGTTGCCAGCGTACTGCCGCCCGCCGACTGACCGGGCAGGCGCAACAACTTGGCCACCTGAGACCACGCCGCCATGCCGAACCGTGGCCAGTCCACTGCGGGGTTGGCCAAAGGCTGACGGGGATCGAGCAAAAAGCGGTTTTCGATGAAGAGCAAACTGCTGACCACTACCGGAGGGATCGTCGCAAAGCTCGAATAGAGTTGTTGTGGATAGTTGAACTGGTACAGCGGTGCCGCGCGGCAATCGGTGATCGACAGCCCCGCCTGGATTTTTTCTGCATAGGGCACGAAAAAGCCCTTGTCGCTGTACTTCATCAGTGCCGGGGAAAAGCGGGTTTGTGCTGACACCACGTAATCACGCTTTAGCAGGCGCGGCAGAAACTCATCCAGGGCGCTGTAACCCAATCGCTGATCGAACGGGCCTGCGCCAGGATAGCGAATCGCATCGCTGGGGCCAGGTTGCAGCTCGTATTTCAGCGAGGCGGCATATTTGCTGATTTCCCGGGCCTGAAACTTGGATGTGCGCATTTCCTTGGCCGCGGCGAGGCCCAGGACAATCAGAATAATCAGCAGCAGCAACCAGAACGCCCCCCAGCCGTGCCGGGAACGACGGGGTTTCTCAGGTAAAGGCGCTTCATCCACTCTTTCAGTCGGAACCACAGTTTCACTCGAATCGGTTTGCCACAAAGCGCCCATAGTCGACTGATCCATTCACGCAGATTGATCGGACTTGTTAGAAGCTTAGACGGTGGTTGGCGTTGGTGAAAAAATTGTGAATAACCAAATATCGGTACGCACCATTGCTTGTGACTTGTGACTTGTGACTTGTGACCTGTGGCGCGGGAGCAAGCTCCCTCGCCACAAGGTTCAAAGCCAGCAGGCATCCCACAGCGGGTAGTCGCCAATTTTTTCCACTAATCCTGCCCGTAGCGGATTGGCAACAATGTAACGAGCAAAAGGCAGAAGCTCTTCGCCATCGCGGATTGCCCGATCGTGATAGCCGGTTTGCCAGAAAGCTCCTTCATTGTTTGACGCTCGGTTAATGGTGAGGGTGCTGCGAGATTTGGTGGCTTGCATGAGTTGCGCCAGGGAGTGTTGTTCGAGTTGTACCAACCAATGGAAGTGATCTGGCATGACGACCCATGCTATTGAGTTGACCCATTTTTGGTCGTGGGCTCGCTTGAACTCGGCGACTAACAGGCGCCCCAGCCGCCAGTCCGTGAATATTCGGCGGCGTTGATGCACAACCGCGGTGATGAGATAGGCCCGACCCTGTTCCGAACAGCGTCCATGGCGTAGCAAATGGGAATTGGGATGTGGATGCATTCCTTGCGTCCTTTTGTAGTGATCCTCATTTGACCTTAGCCCCCTATTTACACAGGTGAAGCTGCAACTTCTGACTGAAATTTCCGAGATCCATGAAGGATCCAGGCGCTTTTGTGGCGAGGGAGCTTGCTCCCGCTGGGCTGCGAAGCGGCCCTATCCCTGCAAACGTGATCTGCCAGGTAAACCGGTGTGTTGGGTTTGCGACTGCTGCGCAGCCGAGCGGGAGCAAGCTCCCTTGCCACAGGGGCTGTGTCGTCTGTAATGGCCGAACTAGACGCATCAAAGCGCTAAATTCTGCCTGGATAGGGGCATGACGATGCACCATTGCTGTGCAATACTCGGCGCCGTTTCAGTGGTGAATAATCCTACATAAGTCAGGTAATGCCCCTCCGAAAACCGCGCTTTTGCCGAGAGTTATGGCTGAATGTTGTGGTTTATAGAGTGAAAAACCCTGTCGGAAGCTTTTTATACTGCACGCCCCGCTGATCTTGCAGGTTTTGTCCTGCAAGACGCGTCTGCCCATGAAGCAGGCCCGGTTTCGCAGAAGCGCTGGCTTATCGGTCGGTGCTTCGACACTCGGTGGTCATATCCAATAACAAGACGAGGTACCCCTATGCCAGTTGGCAATCACCTGCCTCACGGCGAGACCGCTCAGGGCGGCCCGCTTAAACGCGAACTCGGCGAACGGCATATTCGCTTGATGGCGCTCGGTGCCTGTATCGGCGTCGGCCTTTTCCTGGGTTCGGCCAAGGCCATCGAAATGGCCGGTCCGGCCATCATGCTCTCCTACATCATCGGCGGTCTGGCGATCCTGGTGATCATGCGCGCCCTCGGCGAGATGGCCGTGCACAACCCGGTCGCCGGCTCGTTCAGCCGTTATGCACAAGACTATCTCGGCCCATTGGCAGGCTTTCTGACCGGCTGGAACTACTGGTTCCTGTGGCTGGTGACCTGCGTCGCGGAAATCACCGCGGTGGCGGTGTACATGGGCGTCTGGTTCCCCGACGTGCCGCGCTGGATCTGGGCACTGGCGGCGTTGGTCAGCATGGGCTCGATCAACTTGATCGCGGTGAAAGCCTTCGGTGAGTTCGAATTCTGGTTCGCCCTGATCAAGATCGTCACCATCATTGCGATGGTGCTCGGCGGCATCGGCGTGATCGCTTTCGGCTTCGGCAACGAAGGTGTGGCGCTAGGGATTTCCAATCTCTGGGCTCACGGCGGCTTCATGCCCAACGGCGTGCAAGGCGTGTTGATGTCCCTGCAAATGGTGATGTTCGCCTACCTCGGCGTCGAGATGATCGGCCTGACTGCCGGTGAAGCCAAGAACCCGCAGAAGACCATCCCCAATGCAATCGGCTCGGTGTTCTGGCGGATTCTGCTGTTCTACGTCGGCGCCTTGTTCGTGATCCTGTCGATCTACCCGTGGAACGAAATCGGCACCCAGGGCAGCCCGTTTGTGATGACCTTCGAGCGCCTGGGTATCAAGACCGCCGCCGGCATCATCAACTTCGTGGTGATCACCGCTGCGCTGTCGTCCTGCAACGGCGGCATTTTCAGCACCGGGCGCATGCTCTACAGCCTGGCGCAGAACGGCCAGGCCCCGGCCGGTTTCGCCAAGACCTCGAACAACGGCGTGCCGCGTCGTGCGCTGTTGCTGTCGATCGGTGCGTTGCTGCTGGGCGTGTTGCTTAACTATCTGGTGCCGGAGAAAGTCTTCGTCTGGGTCACCGCGATTGCCACCTTCGGCGCGATCTGGACTTGGGTGATGATTCTGCTGGCCCAGCTCAAATTCCGCCAAGGCCTGAGCGCCAGCGAACGTGCCGGTCTCAAATACCGCATGTGGCTGTACCCGGTCAGTTCTTACCTGGCGCTGGCATTTCTGGTGCTGGTGGTCGGCCTGATGGCGTACTTCCCGGACACTCGCGTGGCGCTGTATGTCGGGCCTGCTTTCCTGGTGCTGCTGACGGTGTTGTTCTACGTGTTCAAGTTGCAACCGAGCAATGTGTCGCAAGGTGCGGTGCGTTCGGCTTCTTGAGTCTGTAACGCCAGAAATGCAAAAGCCCCGGTTTAGATGACCGGGGCTTTTGTATTGTGGATCTTAAGCTACCGACACCACCATCGAGCGATTCAACCGCTTGTTGAAATCCAGCCAGGCCCCCAGCAGCACCATCAACCCGACTCCCAGCAGTGCACTGAATACCTGCATCGCCAGTGCATTCCCGCCCAAGGCATTGAGCATGTCTGCCAACGGCGCCAGCAACACACCAAGGCAAAACACTTCCAACGAATACCGCCCCATGCGACAGCTTTGCCGCGCCAGCCAGTGCTGCGTCCAGCCCGTGTCCGGCAACAACCTGGCGGTGACGTAGGCGAGGGCGAGGAAGTGCAGCAGGCGCGCCGGAGAGAGGTTGGTCTTGCTGATCGGATAGAGCCATTCACCGAGCTGTTGAGGCATGAAGGCGTCATGCACGGTCGGCCATTTCCACGCCACTGCGATCAGCCCGGTCAGCAGCAAATAGATCAGCGCTGCGATAAAAACCGGCTGCCGAATCAGTGGTCGAGGTTGCGGCACCCGAGGCCTTTGCCCATGAATCGCTGCCGCGCCGCCGAGAATAAACAGCAGCTGCCAGGCCATCGGATTGAAAAACCACACGCCACCGTCGGTGCCCGCCAGGTTCCACTGAAGCCATGGCGCCAGCAGGTACAAGACCACCGACAACCCCACCACGTATTCAGGTTTGCGCAGCAGCATCGGCAGCACCAGCGGCAGGCCGAGCAGCAAAAAAATGTACAGCGGCAACGGGTCCATCAGGTTCGGCTTGAAGCGCAGCAACAACTCATCCATCAACGCCTGCTGCGGATTGCTGAGGAAATACTGCAAGCCCATTTCCTGCACCAAGTCACGGGTTTCCACGTGGCTGTTGGCGAAAAACACGATGCCCATCAACAGCGCCAGCAAAAAAATATGCACCACATAAAGCACCCAGGCGCGTCGCAGGATTTTCACCGTAGCGACCATGAAACCGTCGCGCCGGGCGATTTTGCCGTAGGCCAGCACGGCCGCGTAACCGGCCAGGAACACGAAAATCTCCGCCGCATCGCTGAAGCCAATATTACGCACCGTTAACTGCGCGAGCGGGTTTTGCGGCACGTGATCCCAGAAGATGAAGATCAGCGCCAGGCCGCGAAAAAAGTCGATTCGGTGATCGCGTTCAAACGTCATGAAGGCAGGCTCTTGAACGGGGTTGTTGGGTAGGAGCTCGCTCCTACAGCGGCGCGCAGGGTGGCGTGATTCGCGGGTAATTGCAAAAGGCTGGATATTACCGAATGTCTCAGCTGCCTATAGCTAACGAATTGAACGGCGTAGCCGTCGGTCTGCCGGGCAGCTCGCGCACCAGAACGCCCCCTGATGGCGGTCTGTCGAACATCTACACTTCGTTTCTCAGGAGTGTGAAATGTGAAAGTTTCGCTGATTGTCCCGGTATTCAATGAAGAGCAGGCGATCAATCTGTTCTATCAGGCGGTGCGTCGCGAATTGAAACTTGACCCGTGTGAGGTCGAGATCGTGTTCATCAACGACGGCAGTACCGACCAGACAGCTGAGCAAGCCAAGGCGCTGGCACAGGTCGATGAACAGGTATTGCTGATCAATTTTTCGCGCAACTTCGGCAAGGAGCCGGCGCTGTTCGCGGGGCTCGAATACGCCACCGGCGATGCGGTGATCCCCATGGACGTGGACCTGCAGGATCCGATCAGCGTCATCCCGCAGTTGATTGCCGAGTGGCAAAAGGGCGCCGATGTGGTGCTCGCCAAACGCCGCAATCGTGACAGTGACAGTTATTTGAAACGCCACAGCGCGTCGCTCTTCTATCATTTGCTGAACAGGATTTCCTACACCCGGATCGAAGAAAACGTCGGGGATTTCCGACTCATGGACCGCAAGGTGGTCAATGTGATTCGCGCGCTTCCCGAGCATCAGTTGTTCATGAAGGGTGTTCTGTCCTGGGCCGGGTTCACCACTGCAGTGGTGGAATACGAGCGGGCCGGGCGAGTAGCGGGAAGCAGCAAGTTCAATGGCTGGAAACTGTGGAACCTGGCGCTGGAAGGCATTACTTCGTTCAGCACCGTGCCATTGCGGTTGTGGACTTACATCGGTGGCGGTATCTCGATCTTCGCGGTGCTGTACGCGGTATACATGGTGCTGGACAAGATTTTCTTCGGTAACAATGTCCCCGGTTACCCCTCGCTGATGACGGCCATTCTGTTTCTCGGCGGCGTCCAATTGATCGGTATCGGCATCCTCGGCGAGTATGTCGGCCGCATCTATATCGAAGCCAAGCACCGGCCCCGTTATGTGGTCAAAGACGTCATTGGCGGCAAAGACCGGGTCGGGCTTTAGCATGGGCAGACTGGGCGACTTTTTCAGCAGAGAACTCGGGTATCGTCGGGTCTGGCTGTTTTTCCTGATCGCGACCCTGGTTTATGTCATTCCACTGATCCTGGCGGACTATCCCTACATCGATGACAACTGGCGCTCGCTGTCGGCCGGTACGGAATGGGCGGGGCAGGGGCGGTTGTTCACCGAGCTGTTCTACAACCTGCTGACGTTCAGCGATGGCGCACCGAACATCTTTCCATTGCCGCTGTTGATCGCCACGCTGGCCATGGCTTTTGCGTTGACCAGTCTGACCTTCCATTACTACCCACGGCCGACACTATCCTGCTGCCTGGTGCTGTTGCCACTCTGGTACAACCCGTTCTTCCTGCAGAACCTGTCTTATCAATACGACGGGCCGGCCAATGCCTTGAGCTTGGTGGCGGTGATTTACACGATCACTTTTCGTCATCCCTCGCGCATTCTGCAATGGCTGGTGCCAGCTTTCCTGATTGCGCTGGCGCTGGGGCTTTATCAGGTGAGCCTCAATGTGTTTCTGGGCCTGTGTTGCCTGGAGCTGCTCAGGGGCGCGAATGACAAATGGGCCTGGCGGCAGTGGTACGAATTGATCGGCTGGAAAGTCGCCCAGGTGGGGCTGGGTGGGTTGATCTACAGCGTCACGGCTTATCCCTACATGAATCATGATCGCGTCTTGTTGCTGAACTGGGCAGCAGAGCCCTTGCTGCAACTTGAAATCAACATCGGCCGGGTGCTGGAAAAAGTCGCGCTGCTGTTTCACGGTGGATTCACCTGGGTGTTCGCCATGCTGCTGTTGTGTGCCTTGGTGGGCAGCGCACGGTTGGCCCACAACGTGATGGAACGCCACGACACCGGGCTGAGAAAAATCGTGATGGGCCTGGTGTGTGTGCTGACCGTGCCGGTCGTGACCTTGCTGGTGTCGGGTGCTGCGCTGTTTTTTCGCGACTTCAATGAAGGCGCCAGAACCTTGATGGGCTTTGCAGTGTTGCTGGTGCTGTTGTTCTATTTGAGCCATCTGGCGCTGGCGCCCATTCATGAGCGGCTACCGATGCTGTTGGCGGTGCCTCTGTTGGCCATGCTTTCGTTGTCTTACGCCTATGGTCGCGTGCTGACAGTGCAGAACACCTTTGCGTCCAGCGCGTTGTTTTCCCTGGGGCATGACATTGCGGCCCATCGGCAACTGCACGAGGCCAAGCGCATTTACCTGTCGGTGAGTTATTCCGATCACTGGCTGGTGGGGGCCGCGGGTTCGTTCAAGCGGATGCCGGTCTTGCATTATCTGCTGAACATCAACTTCTTCATGCTGGCTGAAAACCTGCCGAAGGCGGGCATCACCAATGTGGTTGCCGAGAGGGAGCGGCGCAACGCGACCCTGATGGGTTACCAGGCTTATCCGCCGCTGGTGGAGAGCAAGTTTTACCGCATCTATCTGCTGGGTGATTACGGTTTTATCGTCATGAAGGAGCCAACCCCGATCACCACGCTTCAGTGGTGAACCTGGTGATTACCTCTTCGATTCCTTCCGAAATTTTTCCAGCCCGGATGGCCGACAGGGCAGGTCTGGTGGCGGTGATCGTCCTCGCGTTGTTCGCAAGGTTTCACTCCATCACCGTGCCGGTCATCTGGTACGACGAGGCCTACAGCCTGCTGCTGGCCGAGGGCTCGCCTGCGTATATCTGGGCTACAACGGCGCGGGATGTTCATCCGCCGCTTTACTATGTCTTGCTGCATTTCTGGATGGTGCTGTTCGGTAATGGCGTGTTGTCTGCGCGGTCTCTGAGTGCACTGGCCGATGTCGGCACGCTGTTGCTGAGCATTAAATTGATGAGCCTGGTGACAACGCGAAAGGCGACCTGGATAGCGGCATTGTTGTTGGCATTGCTACCGATATCGGTGCGCTACAGCCAGGAAGTGCGCATGTACACCTTGCTCGGCTTTTGGCTGATGGGTGCGACCGTGGCGCTGGTGTGCTGGATCAAGGCCCCGGCTCAAAAACGTCATCCGGTTTTTTACGCGCTGTTGATGACGGCTGCTTTCTATACGCACTACTTCGCCGCGCTGTGTGTTTTGGTGCATTGGCTGTGTTGGTGGCGAGTGAGAGATGGCGGTCGGTCCACGGCAATACCGATCCGTGCGTGGGTCTTGGCCAATTGCGCAATCGTCGTGTTGTACCTGCCATGGCTACCCGATTTCATCGATCAATTGCTGCGAATGGACGGACTCGAGTGGATACCGCCGCTCACCTGGCAAACAGCGCTGACCTTCGTTTGGCAACTGGTGATGATGGAGGGAGCGGTCAGTCATTCATCCTTATGGCGGGTGTTGCCCTCGGTGTTGATCGTTGTTTGCGCCGCAGTGGTGCTGCTCAAGGCACGCTATGAGCGACCTTTCAGTATCTTGTTGGTGGGCTATTTCTTTGTGCCGGTGCTGACCGTTTTGCTGGTGTCGCTGATCGTTCCGGTTTTCAATGCCCGATACCTGGTGTTCTCGGCTGCCGCGTTGCCATTGATCGTTGCGCTCGCGCTGGACGCATGGAGCCAACGCCACGCCGTTCTTGCCGCTGTCGCCATGGCGTTGGTGTTATTGGCAGAAGTACACGGGCTTTCGGCGGTCTACGCACAAACGGATGAGATGAACGGCACAAGCATTCGCAAAGACGCAAAACTGGACGCCGTGATCGCCGGTCTCGGTCGCGAAGTCCGTCCGGGTGACGAGATCGTTGTGGATAACCTGTATTGGTATTTGCCGTTTACGTACTACAACTCGACCGGTATTCAGCCGAGGTTATACGCTTTCAAACCACCGACAGGCACCCTTTGGGGAACCGCCGAATACGGTGGTTGGGCACTCATCCCCCGTCACCTGCATTCGATTCTCTTCGACGATTTTTCAACCTTGAAACTCAATGCCAAGCGGATCTGGTGGGTCACGGGCGACGCTCGTCCTGAACACGACGCCTTGTTTCCCAAACACTGGAAACAAGTGCTGATGCTAAAGGAAGGGGACAGTGAAGCCCGTTTGTTTATCCGAGGGGAAGCGGCAACCCCCCTTGAGGTTGACGTCAGAACGCATCCATCAGCACAACAATACAATCCTTCGCCTGGTAACCATTGATCTGCGGCACCAGACGCCGAAAATGCTCAGACTGGCAATGAGCATCCAGCGCCGCCTTATTCGGCCATTGTTCGACGAAGATAAAGTGCCCCGGGTCTTTTTGATCGATGAACAGATCGTAAGCAATGCAATCAGGTTCCAGTCGAGTCTTCTCGACCAGTTCGGCGTACCACGGGCGAACGGTTTCAATGTATTCGGGTTTGATGAAATCTTGAGCGATTACTTTCAGCATGGTGTTCTTCCTTGGTGCATGGGTATCTACACATCTTCCCGGATTTTGAGGGTGTACATATCCGTTTTTGCGGTAATAGCCACTTAGGGTTCCGCCCTTACGGCGGGTCACTTGGAAAAGCCCCAAGTAACCAAGGGCTTTTGCCCCTTTCGTTCGGTGCCTCGCCCAGGCTCGGCATGCCCTCGCTCCGGTCCTGCTCCGTGGGCCCGCCGC
>NZ_AKJB01000115.1:0-34784 GCF_000282555.1 Pseudomonas sp. GM102
CTAGGTTTTCACACAGTCTGCTCCCGGTAAGCCTTTTCTCATTCCTGCGTACGACTCAATCCCCCAACGCTTCCCCCTCACGTCGCGGATCGGCCCCGCCGGCCAACGCCGCTTTCCCTTGCGCATCCTTGACCCGAACAATCGCCTGAGTCCCGCTGGTCATGTCGATCTCGTTCACGCTGTGCCCTTTGTCCTTCAGCGCCTGAATCAGCGCCGGGCTGAACTGGCCTTGTTCCAGCTCTGTCGGGCCGTTGCGGCTGCCGAAGTTGGGGAGGTTGATGGCCGCTTGCGGATCGAGGTTCCAGTCGAGCAGAGCGATAGTGGATTTGGCGACGTATTCGATGATCTGCGAGCCGCCAGGGGAGCCGACGGTGGCCAGGAACTCGCCGCTCTGGCGGTCGAAGATCAGCGTTGGCGCCATGGATGAACGCGGGCGTTTACCCGGTTCGACGCGGTTGGCGACTTTCTGTCCGTTCTCTTCGGGGATGAACGAGAAATCGGTCATCTGGTTGTTGAGCAGGAAACCCTGGACCATCAGGTGCGAGCCAAACGCTGCTTCCACAGTGGTGGTCATGGACACTGCGCCGCCTTCGTCATCGACCGCCACCACTTGCGAGGTAGAGATGCGCAGTGGCGAGCGGTCCGGCGCATAAGCAACCTGAATCCCCGGCGGGGTGCCGGGGTTGGCCTGACCCATGCTGCGGTCACCAATCAGCGCGGCGCGGCTGGCAAGATAAGTCGGGTCGATCAGACCTTTTACCGGCACGGGTATGAAGTCGGTGTCGGCGACATACTGCGCTCGGTCGGCGTAAGCCAGGCGCTCGGCTTCGGCGATCAGGTGCACAGCTTCTGGGGCTGGTTCTATGCCCGCCGGTTTGCTGGTCTTGATTGGTTTGAGTGGTGCCAGGGCAAAGCGCGGGTCGCGGGATTCCAGCGCCTGCAAGGTGCCAAGAATTTGCGCCACGGCGATCCCGCCCGACGACGGTGGCGGCATGCCGCAGACCTGCCAGCGTTTGTAGTCGGTGCACAGCGGCGCGCGTTCCTTGGCCTTGTAGCCTTGAAGATCGTTTAGCGACAGGCTGCCGGGGTTGGCGTGGGCCTGAACCTTGGCGACGATCTCACTTGCGATCGGGCCTTTATACAGTGCATCTGGACCTTCCTTGGCGATGCGCTTGAACACTGCGGCGAGTGCCGGGTTCTTCAGCGGCGTACCGACGGCTTTCGGGCTGCCATCGGCATTCAGGAAGTAGGCGGCCATGTCCGGTGAGCGCGGTATGAACGTATCTGCCGCGATTAACTGATGCAGTCGTGGCGAGATGGCGAAGCCTTGTTCCGCGAGTTTGATGGCGGGTTCGAACAGCTTCGCCCACGGCAGGCGACCGTGCTTCTGATGCGCCAGTTCCAACGCCCGCAACACACCCGGCGTACCCACTGAACGCCCGCCGATCTGCGCTTGGGTGAACGGCATCGGTTTGCCGTCGGCTTGCAGGAACAGTTTCTCGCTGGCGCCGGCCGGAGCGGTTTCGCGACCGTCGTAGGTGCGTACAGCCTTGCCATCCCACAGCACAATCAACGCGCCACCGCCGATACCCGACGATTGCGGCTCGACCAGCGTCAACACCGCTTGCATGGCAATGGCCGCATCAATCGCCGAGCCGCCCTCACGCAGCATCTCTCGTCCGGCTTCGGCTGCCAGCGGGTTGGCGGCGGCGGCCATGTGTTTCGAGGCGTGCCGGGTCTGCAGGTCGGTGCGATAACCAGAGGCGATTTCTGGCGCGACCGGCAGGGTCGAGACTGACGGTGAAGAGGGCGGGGCATTACAGGCGGTGAGGGTTAAAACGCTGGCAATCAGCGAAAGGGCTGCCAGGCGAGAGAGGCTCAAGTGGAAGGCTGAGAACACGCGGGGCACTCCGTCCATGGGATAAAGGTCTGAGGACTTTATCGGCCGAGGGAACGGTACGCAAATCAGGGATGGAGGCCGCGACTTTTCTCAAGGCATAAAAAAACGGCCTACCTTTCGGTAAGCCGTTTTTAGTACTTGGTGGCTACACAGGGACTTGAACCCCGGACCCCAGCATTATGAATGCTATGCTCTAACCAACTGAGCTATGTAGCCAAGTGGCGCGCATTATTCACCTGGAACGAAGATGCGTCAAGCGTAAATTTAAAATATTTCTCCACACTTTCAACCGCTTATCCCGCTGACCCGAAAATTCGGGCCAGGGGAGGGCGTCAACCGAGCTGAAATCTCCCGGTATTCGCGCTCAAGGCCATGCTGCCCTGGCTCAAGGTGTCTGCAGCCAGGTTCACCGCCCGTGCACCTTCAAGCAAGCGTACCGCAGCCTGATCGACTTGCTGGATGTTGCCGCTGACTTCATCGGCAGTGCTCGCTTGCTCTTCGACAGCGGTGGCGATCTGCGCCAGGGTGTCGGTGACACTCTGCACCGCGCTGGCGATTTCCCCCAGTCGCTCGCCGAGACCGGTGACGGCTTGCGCGTCCGTTTGGGCCTGCCCGCAGGCGGCTTCCATCAGGCTTACGGCTTCGTTGACGGTGCTGCGCAGGCTGTCGACGGTGCCGGCGATTTGCGCAGTGGAGGACTGGGTGCGTTGCGACAGGCTGCGCACTTCATCGGCCACTACGGCAAAACCACGACCTTGCTCGCCGGCCCGTGCGGCCTCGATGGCGGCGTTGAGGGCCAGCAGGTTGGTCTGCTCGGCGACGCCGCGAATGGTATCGACCACCAATTGAATTTGCTGCCCTTGCTCGCTGACCCGGCCCAGTGCCGCTGCGGTGTCGTTCAAACGCTGATTGAGCTGCTGAATACTCGCTGTGGTGCGTTGGCTGTCACGGCTGCTGTCGGCGGCGATGCGCTGGGTGTGCTGCGCGCTGCCTGAGGCCTGTTCGCAACTCTGGGCGACCCCTTGAGAGGTCGCGGCCAGTTGCGTGGCTGCTGCGGCGATCTGGCTGATCTGCAGCTGCTGAGCTTCGACTTCCCCAAGGGCACCACTCGAGTGATGGTTGAGGGTGCGCACCGCGTTGCTCAACTGCAAGGTCTCATGATCGACCCCCAGCAGGCTGTTGCGCAGTTGCACCACTGCGACGTTGAGGGCGGTGCTGATAGCAGCCAGTTCGTCGCGGCCCTGCACCGGTACTTGCAGGCTCAGGTTGCCGTCACGCAACGCTTCGGCCAGTAGCGTGATGCCGCTGGCGCTGCGACGGATCGAGGCCTGCAAACAGATGAACAGGTACAGCGCAGCCAGTAGCAGGCAGCCAAAAACTGTCGCCACCAGGATGAATTGGCGGATGGCCGAGCCGTGGTAATAGTCCAGCCGCTGATCCAGCGAAACCAACGATTGCTGGCGTAGCGAGGCGAGGTCGCCGAGGAGGGCGTCGAGACTGCGTTCAAAGTCTTCCGGCTTGAGGTTGATGCTACCGCCGAAGACGCCCTCATCCAGCACTTTCAAACCGGCGTCCAGGTGTTTGAGGCTGTCGTGGTATTGCCCGGCCCAGGTTTGCAGGGCGCTGGGCAGGCGTGTTTCCAGCAGGCCAGCCGTTTTAACAAGCTGCTCCCGCGCATCGCCGATGCGGCTACGCAAGTCCCGCAGTTGTAGACGGCTTTGCAGAGTGAACTGCCCGGATACTACTGAGGCCTGGCCGACGGCGGCGAGACGCCCGACCCGTTCGATCAGATCCGGTGCATGTTGAGTGGAAATCTGCGTCAGCAGCCAGGTTTCCAGCCATGGCGCGAGGGTCAGGCGATTGTCCATCGCGATTTGTTCGCGCAAGGCTTGCAGAGCACTCAAGGCATTGGTGAAGCGATCGTAACCGTCCGGCCACCAACCGACGCTGCTCAGGCTTTTCGAGTCCAGGCCGGTGAGCGCGGTTTGCAGGGCCTGATAGCGGGTGAGGATTTGGCCCTCGGCGCCTTCGGTTTTCAGGGCATTGCCCAGGTCCGTGGTGGCTTGGGCGACGGCCGGCTGAACCGCGTCGAACGCTGCCATCGCAGCGATGGTTGCGGGCGTCGGCTGGCGATTGGTTTCGGTGGCGCGCCAACGAGCGGCACGGTCACGCTGGGCGGCGAGCAGATTGTCGAGTGCATCGAGGGCGAGCAATTGACGAACCCCGGCGCGTTCGCCGGAGATCAGGTTCAACTTGTCACGATAATCCTGCCCGATCATCCACAGACTGCCCCCCAGTGGCAGGATAAACAGCAGAAACAGCAGCTGAAATTTGCGCGCGAAGCCAAAGCGCCCCAGTAGCCCGATCCCCGGTGATAAAAAAGCCTGCATGCCCCATGACTCCTCTGGACACCACGCATCATTAGCGTGCGTCGAGGTCATTGCGACCGCGACTCGTGCCCTTCTAAAAGGCCTCGAAAGTTCCCCTTGGTCCGCTCTGTAGGCCGACTCTGTAGCGAAACTTCCCATTCTCGGTTCCCTTTGTAAGGGGCCGCGTTGAAGCGGATAAGCAAGGCAAGATTCAGACCATGGCGTTGCGCTATCACCTTCTTTTTTGAAGTCGTTAGCAGGCTAAGGGGATGGCGCACCTGCACCGAAAAATGGCACATTGACCGACCTGCCAGTGCGCACCCATCCGCAGTACGGAAACTCTCATGGCCATCAGCAACGCTCAGTCCGCCGCCACTTCACAAAGCAGTCCGTTGGTCATGCGCATCATCGGCGCGGTGGCGCTGGCGCATTTGATCAACGACCTGATTCAGGCGGTATTGCCGTCGATCTATCCGATGCTCAAGGCCAGCTATGGCCTGACCTTCACCCAGATCGGTCTGATCACCCTGACCTTTCAACTGACGGCCTCGCTGTTGCAGCCATGGGTCGGTTACCACACTGATCGTCATCCCAAACCCTGGCTGTTGCCGGCTGGTACTGTCTGCACATTGATCGGCATTCTGATGATGTCTGTGGTCGGTAGCTTCCCGATGATTCTGCTGGCGGCGGGGTTGATCGGTGTCGGTTCATCGACCTTTCACCCGGAAGCTTCTCGGGTGGCGCGATTGGCTTCGGGTGGGCGGTTCGGCTTGGCACAGTCGACGTTTCAGGTCGGTGGCAATGCGGGCTCGGCTTTCGGGCCATTGCTGGCGGCGGCGATCATCATTCCCTACGGTCAGGGACATGTGGCCTGGTTTGGATTGTTTGCGCTGTTTGCGTTGTTCGTGCTGTATCGGATCAGTCGCTGGTACGCCAACCATCTGAATCTGTTCAAGCTCAAACAAGGTCAGGCAGCGACTCACGGCCTGTCGAAACAACGGGTGATCAGTGCACTGGTAGTGCTCGGGCTTCTGGTGTTTTCCAAGTATTTCTACATGGCCAGCCTTACCAGTTACTTCACCTTCTACCTGATTGAAAAATTCGACTTGTCGGTGGCCAGCTCACAGTTGCACCTGTTTCTGTTTCTCGGTGCGGTAGCGGCGGGGACCTTCTTCGGCGGGCCGATCGGCGACAAGATCGGGCGCAAGGCGGTAATCTGGTTCTCGATCCTTGGCGTCGCACCGTTCACGCTGCTGCTGCCCCATGTGGACCTGTTCTGGACCAGCATCCTCAGCGTGGTGATCGGCTTCATCCTCGCCTCGGCGTTCTCGGCCATTGTGGTGTATGCGCAAGAATTGGTGCCGGGGAATGTCGGGATGATTGCCGGGGTGTTCTTCGGCCTGATGTTCGGTTTCGGCGGGATTGGCGCGGCATTGCTTGGGCATCTGGCGGATATTCACGGCATTGAATACGTGTACTTCCTGTGCTCGTTCTTGCCGCTGCTGGGGGTGTTGGCGATCTTCTTGCCAAGAACCCGAAAAGTCTGAGGCGGACCGGCAAAGTCAGCCGTTTCGATAGATATAGCTATACGCGTTAATCGCTGGTACCCCGCCAAGATGTGCATAAAGCACCTTCGACCCCGCCGGGAAAAACCCCTGGCGGACGAGATCAATGAGGCCTTGCATGGATTTTCCCTCGTAGACCGGGTCCGTCATCATGCCTTCCATGCGAGCGCACAAACGGATGGCTGCATTGGTTTCTTCTGACGGAATGCCATAGGCCGGATAGGCATATTCTTCTTTAAGGACTACATCGTCAGCGGTGATTTCCTGGCCAAGCCCAATAAGCTGCGCCGTATGCTGAGCGATTGCCAATACTTGTGCCCTGGTTTGCTCAGGCGTGGCAGAGGCGTCGATACCAATCACATTGCGCGCACGATCATCCTTGGCGAACCCCACCAGCATGCCCGCATGGGTGGAGCCAGTCACCGTGCAGACGATGATGTAATCAAATTTGATCCCCATGCTGGCTTCTTGCTCGCGTACTTCTTCGGCGAAGCCGACATAGCCCAGGCCTCCATATTTGTGCATGGACGCACCGGCGGGAATAGCATAGGGTTTGCCACCTTTGGCCTTGACGTCCTCCAGCGCCCGCTCCCAGCTCTCGCGGACACCGATATCGAAACCTTCGTCGACGAATTCAATTTCCGCTCCCAGCACGCGGCTCATCAGAATATTCCCAACCCGGTCGTAGACCGCATCCGGGAATGGAACCCAGCTTTCTTGAACGAGACGGCACTTCATACCGAGTTTGGCCGCGACAGCTGCGACCTGGCGCGTGTGGTTCGACTGGACGCCACCGATGGACACCAGCGTGTCTGCCTGCGAGGCAATGGCATCAGGAATGATGTATTCCAGCTTTCGGATCTTGTTGCCGCCAAACGCAAGTCCAGAGTTGCAGTCTTCACGTTTGGCATAGAGTTCGATATTGCCACCGAGACAGGCCGATAGACGATTCAGTTTCTCGATCGGCGTTGGGCCAAACATGAGTGGGTAGCGCTCGAATGTCTCCAGCATGACGGTTCTCTGATCACGGATAAGCCGTTTTTTTAGTCTAGCAGAGCGCCTGTCGCCGGGAGGGTAGATCTGCGGTGAACACACTGCTTGCGAGGAAGGGCCGGTACCCGATGTCGATTTCAACGGGGCAGTTTTCAGTCTGTCGCCGCTTCCAGACCAATAGGGAGTGAGCAGATGGTCGCTCTGATCAACCACCCGCGAGCCCAAGACGCAAAAATCCCCGTATCAGCGAGTGATTACGGGGATTTTCAGTCTATCGAGGTCCGTGTAAATCCACGGTAACCGTTACACGTTGAAACGGAAGTGCATCACGTCGCCGTCTTTAACGATGTAATCCTTGCCTTCCAGGCGCCATTTACCGGCTTCTTTGGTGCCGGCTTCGCCCTTGTACTGAATGAAGTCGTCGTAAGCGATGACTTCGGCGCGGATGAAGCCTTTTTCGAAGTCGGTGTGGATCACGCCAGCGGCTTGTGGTGCGGTGGCACCGACGCGGACGGTCCAGGCGCGGACTTCTTCGACACCGGCGGTGAAGTAGGTCTGCAGGTGCAGCATTTCGTAGCCGGCGCGGATTACGCGATTCAGGCCAGGCTCTTCGAGGCCCAGGGCTTCGAGGAACATGTCTTTCTCTTCACCGTCTTCCAGTTCGGCGATTTCGGCTTCGATCTTGTTGCAGACCGGAACCACCATGGCGCCTTCTTCTTCGGCGATGGCTTTGACGATGTCCAGCAGCGGGTTGTTCTCGAAACCGTCTTCAGCAACGTTGGCGATGTACATGACCGGCTTGGTGGTCAGCAGATGGAAGCCACGAATCACCGCTTTGTCGTCGGCGCCCATGTTCTTCATCAGCGTGCGCGCTGGCTTGCCGAGGGTGAAGTGAGCGATCAACTGCTCCAGCAGGGCTTTTTGGACTACGGCGTCCTTGTCACCACCTTTGGCGTTACGGGCGACTTTCTGCAGTTGCTTTTCGCAGCTGTCGAGGTCGGCGAAGATCAGTTCCAGGTCGATGATCTCGATGTCGCGTTTCGGGTCGACGCTGTTGGAGACGTGAATCACGTTCTCGTCTTCGAAGCAGCGGACCACGTGGGCGATGGCATCGGTCTCGCGGATGTTGGCGAGGAATTTGTTGCCCAGGCCTTCACCTTTCGAGGCGCCGGCAACCAGGCCAGCGATGTCGACGAATTCCATGGTGGTCGGCAGGATGCGCTTTGGATTGACGATGGCTGCCAGGGCTTCCAGACGCGGATCCGGCATCGGCACGATACCGGTGTTCGGCTCGATGGTGCAGAAGGGGAAGTTCTCGGCCGCGATCCCGGATTTGGTCAGGGCGTTGAATAGGGTGGACTTGCCGACGTTAGGCAGGCCGACGATGCCGCAATTGAATCCCATGGTGTTTTCCCCGAGGAGTGAGTCAGGCCTTCTGGCTGTGCAGGTTTTTCATCGCGCGGTTCCATTCACCGGCGAGGATATCCGGCAGCACGCCGAGGGCAAAGTCGATGCTGGCATCGAGTTTTTCCTGTTCGGCGCGTGGCGCACGACCCAGGACGAAATTTGAAACCATACTGGCAACGCCCGGGTGGCCAATGCCAAGCCGCAAGCGGTGAAAGGTATTCTGATTGCCCAGTTGCGCGATGATGTCGCGCAACCCGTTGTGACCGCCATGGCCGCCGCCCTGTTTGAGCTTGGCAACGCCCGGAGGCAGATCGAGTTCGTCATGCGCCACCAGGATTTCTTCAGGCTTGATGCGGAAGAAGCCGGCAAGTGCCGCGACGGCCTGGCCGCTGCGGTTCATGTAGGTGGTGGGAATCAGCAGACGAACATCCTGACCCTGATGCGAATAGCGCCCGGTCAGGCCGAAATATTTGCGATCGGCCACAAGGTTGACACCCTGCGCGTGCGCGATGCGCTCAACAAAAAGGGCCCCTGCGTTATGCCGGGTCTGTTCGTATTCAGCGCCTGGATTTCCCAGGCCAACGATCAGTTTGATGGCAGTCACGATAGGGGCCCTTCCTTGAAGTGATGGATAACATCGCCGCGATCAGGGTGTGCGGCGAAAGTGGACGACAAGTGCTCATTTACCATTATGTAAACTCCGCGTTCTCGCCCGCTTTCTCGCTACGCTCTAGTCCGCGATGTTCCGGTCACTCCGGCGTACAGAGTGAAATTACTCTGCTGCGCCTTCAGTAGCTTCTGGAGCAACACGTGGAGCGTGAACGTTGGCAACAGCCAGGTCGTTACCGTGAGCCAGAGCAACAAACTCAACGCCTTTAGGGGCTTTGAGGTCAGACAGGTGAATGATCGCGCCGACTTCGGCATCAGCCAGGTCAACTTCGATGAATTCAGGCAGGTCTTTCGGCAGGCACGAAACTTCGATTTCAGAAACAACGTGCGAGATTTCGCCGCCTTTCTTGATCGGAGCAGCTTCATTGATGAAGTGCACTGGAACGATAGCGGTCAGTTTCTGGCCGGCAACTACGCGTACGAAGTCAGCGTGCATCACGTGGCCTTTGGCCGGGTGACGCTGCAGAGCTTTGATGATTACGTTTTGCTTGGTACCGCCAACGTTCAGCTCGATGATGTGGCTGTAAGCCGCTTCGTTTTCGAGCAGTTTGGCAACTTCTTTAGCCAGCATGCTGATGGATTCAGGGGCTTTGTCGCCACCGTAAACTACAGCTGGAACCAGGCTTGCGAGACGACGCAGGCGGCGGCTCGCACCTTTCCCCAGGTCGGAACGCACTTCAGCATTCAGAGTAAAATCGTTCATGTTGTATCTCCAAAATAACCACATTCGCCCCAGCGTTTGCGACCAGCGCTTAAAAGGCGATATGGGCAAAAAAGCCCCGCCCCGACAGGAATGCCGGGGCGGGGCGCTTTTCGTCAACGAGATGTAATGAGAAGGGCAGGGCCCTTAACGGAACATCGCGCTGATCGATTCTTCATTGCTGATGCGGCGGACCGCCTCGGCAACTACCGGTGCGATATCCAGTTGACGGATACGCGCACAGGCTTGTGCTGCAGCGGACAGCGGGATGGTATTTGTCACCACCAGCTCGTCCAGCACGGAATTTTCAATGTTTTCGATCGCCCGACCCGACAGCACTGGGTGCGTGCAGTAGGCGAAAACCTTGGCAGCGCCATGCTCTTTCAAGGCCTTGGCCGCGTGGCACAGAGTGCCGGCGGTATCGACCATGTCATCGACCAGAATACAGGTACGCCCTTCGACATCACCGATGATATGCATCACTTCAGAGTGATTGGCTTTCTCACGGCGTTTGTCGATGATCCCGAGGTCCACGCCCAGGGATTTGGCAACAGCCCGTGCACGCACGACGCCACCAATGTCCGGGGACACGATCATCAGGTTTTCGAAGCGCTGATCTTCAATGTCATCCACCAGTACCGGGGAGCCGTAGATGTTATCTACCGGAATATCGAAGAAGCCCTGAATCTGGTCAGCATGCAGATCAACCGTGAGAACACGGTCGATGCCGACTACGGTAAGCATGTCAGCAACGACTTTCGCGCTGATAGCCACACGTGCGGAACGCGGACGGCGATCCTGACGGGCATAACCAAAGTAAGGAATAACAGCAGTGATACGAGTAGCCGAGGAGCGGCGGAAGGCATCAGCCATCACTACCAGTTCCATCAGGTTATCGTTGGTCGGAGCGCAAGTCGGCTGAATAATGAAAACGTCTTTACCGCGAACGTTTTCATTGATCTCGGCAGTAATTTCGCCGTCGGAGAACTTACCGACAGAGATGTCACCGAGAGGGATATGCAGCTGACGTACAACACGCCGAGCCAGATCGGGGTTAGCGTTCCCCGTAAAGACCATCATCTTGGACACGCGCAGTACCTAGAGGCTGAGGGTAACCTGGATGAGTATAGAAAATGGCAGGGGCGGCTGGATTCGAACCAACGCATGGCAGGATCAAAACCTGCTGCCTTACCGCTTGGCGACGCCCCTGTATCTGTTGCAACGATTACCCAGTAATCGATTCCTTTAGAGCAGACTTTGCAGCTTGCGATGCAACATCGAAATGTTGCTTCCTTTTGCTACAAACCCTGTAAGGGTCTCTGTCAGAAGGGCCGAGACTTTATCAGCTTCAGCTTTGCTTGGGAAGCCCCCAAACACACAACTTCCAGTTCCGGTGAGTTTTGCTTCGGTAAATTTACCTAACAAATTCAATGCGTTACGTACATCTGGATAACGCCTTGCTACCACCGGCAAGCAGTCATTTCGACTGTTTCCCTTGGGAACGGGGCGCACTTTAATGGGAGGAGTGTTACGTGTCAACAGTGGATCTGAAAAAATTTCTGCTGTACTTACAGATACTTGCGGCACGAGCACGAGATACCACGGTTCTTCGGGCTCTACAGGGGTGAGTTTTTCCCCCACGCCCTCGGCGAAAGCCGCGTGGCCACGCACGAAAACCGGGACGTCGGCGCCTAGCGTAAGGCCCAGCGCGGCCAGCCGGTCCTCATCCCAACCCAGTTGCCAAAGATGATTGAGGCCCAGCAATGTGGTCGCCGCATTCGAGCTGCCGCCACCGATTCCACCGCCCATGGGCAGGATTTTTTCGATCCAGATGTCGACACCCAGTGAACAACCGGATTGTTCCTGAAGTTTTTTTGCGGCTTTGACAATCAGGTTGCTGTCGTGAGGGACGTCGGCGAATTCGGTGTGCAACCGAATCACACCATCGTCGCGAACGGCGAAGGTGATTTCATCGCCGTAATCGAGGAACTGAAAAATCGTCTGCAACTCGTGGTAGCCATCTTCACGACGACCGAGGATGTGCAGCATCAGGTTGAGCTTGGCGGGCGAGGGCAATGTCAGGCGTGGCGCAGTCATGTTCACTGCCCCAGTTTGCGTGGTTGCCATTCCTTGATCACCAGCGTGACATCAAGGTCGGTGCCGTGCAGTTTGATCCGCTCGGGCAGCCAGTAGCCGTTTTGCTCGGCATAACTGAGGTACTCGACCTGCCAGCCATCCTGTTCGAGATTGGCCAGGCGGCTGTCGATGTCGAGGGTCAGGCGACTTTTGCTGTCTGGGGCCGGGAGCCCGCGAACCCACCATGCCAGATGGGATACCGGCAATTTCCAGCCCAGTTGTTCTTCAACCAGGGCTTCCGGGGTCTGCGCGTCATAGCGGCCCTGATTGGCCACCTCCAGCGAGACTTTGCCAGGGCGACCGGTCAAGCGGGCCGCGCCACGACCCAGCGGGCCGGAGAGACGGATGTCGTAGTAATCCTGGCGTTGCAGCCAGAACAACGTGCCGCTGCCGGAGTCTTTTGGCGCGCGGATGCCGATTTTGCCGTTGATCTGCCAGCCGTCGAGGCCGGTCAGTTGCTGTTTGTGCTCGCGCCATTGGGCCTTGTTGCCTTGACCCTGGACCGATTCGCGGGCAACGAAGCCCGCACAACCGGCGAGCAGGGCGATGAAGCTGAAAACGATGATGTGGCGCAAAAACATAACTTAAAGAGTCTCTGATCCGGTCAGGCGCTTGATGGTGCCGCGCAGGGTAGGGCTGTCGGGTTGTTCCTTGAGGAACTTGCTCCAGATTTGCTTGGCTTCGCGTTGTTTGCCGTTGGCCCACAGGACTTCGCCCAGGTGCGCGGCGACCTCTTGATCGGGGAAACGCTCCAGCGCCTGGCGCAAATACCGCTCGGCTTCATCGAGGTTGCCCAGGCGGAAGTTGACCCATCCGAGGCTGTCGAGGACTGCCGGGTCTTCCGGGTTGATCTGGTGCGCCTGTTCGATCAAGGCCTTGGCTTCGGCGTAGCGTGTGGTGCGGTCGGACAGGGTGTAACCGAGGGCGTTTAACGCCATCGCATTGTTCGGGTCGCGCTTGATGATCAATCGCAGATCTTTTTCCATCTGCGCCAGGTCATTGCGTTTTTCAGCCAGCATGGCCCGGGTATACAGCAGGTTCAGATCGTCCGGGTATTGCTGCAGGGCTTGCTGCAAGACTTTCCAGGCCTTGTCGCCCTGTTTGTTGGCGGACAAGGTTTCGGCTTCGATCAGATACAGCTGGATCGCGTAATCGGGTTGCTCGCCGCGCTCGGCTGCCAGGCGGCTTTGGGCTTCGGCAGTCTTGCCATTGCTCATCAGGATATCGGCCTGACGCAATTGCGCTGGCAGGTAATCGTTGCCCGCGCCGACCTGGGCGTATTCGATCAATGCGCCCTGCGGGTCGTTACGCTCTTCAGCAATGCGCCCCAGGTTCAGGTGTGCCGAGTCGACATGGCTTTCCCGAGCGATCAAATCTTCCAGGTAACCTTTGGCCTCGTCCCACGCCTTGGCTTCCAGGCAGACCAGGGCCAGGGAATAACGCAGTTCGTCGTCTTCGGGGTATTGCTGCACCAGGCTCGAGAACTCGGCCTTGGCATCTTCCATACGGTCCTGTTCAACCAGCATGCGCGCATAGGTCAGGCGCAGGCGTTTGTCGTCCGGGTATTTCTTGATGCTTTTTTGCAGCAGCGGCAGGGCTTCATCGCCACGGTTGAGCCCTTGCAGCAGGCGCGCGCGCAGCAGGATCGGCGCTATTTCGCCCTCGTCCGGCGGGTTGTCTTCAAGCAGGGTAAGGGCACCTTTGGCATCGCCGTCCTGTTGCATCAGCAAGGCCTTACCGAAAATCAGCTGGTTGTTGTGCGGATGGCGCTGCAACAAGCGGTCAAAACCTTTCATCAGGCCGTTGCGCGTGTCCTGGTCGGTATCGGCCGCGGACAGGGCGAGGAAGTCGAAATGCGTGTCGCCTTTGCCTTGCAGGACTTTCTCCATATAGACCATGGAGTCGTCATAACGCCCTGCGCGGGCGAGTTGCACGGCAGCTGCCCGTTGCGCCTCGAGATCGTCCGGGGCGTTTTTGGCCCAGACCAGTGCGGTGTCGAGGGCAGCCTGATCGGCACCCAGATACTCGGCAATGCGAAATGCCCGCTCGGAGACGCCCGGATCCTGGGTATTGATGGCCTGGGTCACGTAGTTGTCCAAGGCAATGTCGTAACGATTGCGCTGGCCAGCGAGTTCGGCGCTCAACAGGCTGAAGACGGTTTCTTCACTGAACGAGCTGTAAACCTTGGGCTTTTCAGGAACCGGAGTGCTGTCTTCGACCGGCGGCGTACCGTCCGACGAAACGGGTGCCAAGGCCTGGCAGCCGCTGAGGAAGACAAAAGCGAGGAGCAACGCGGAAGATCTATTCATATAGGAAAAGGACGACTAACCTGCGGTCGGATCATCATGACACAAGCCTTCGGCCAAACATAACCGCCCGGCCAATTTACCCGTGCGGGCAATCCCCACAAGCCCGGCGCCCTTGTAAACGAGAACGGATCGCAGCCTTTGACAGTTCTTACAGGAGCGATAGAGATCGAGTGGTTGTTCTGGCTCTGTCGAAGTAGGACAATTGTCGGCTTCACGTCACCATCAGCGACCTTGAATGGCCTTCCTTGCACTCGGTATTAACCACAAGACTGCTTCAGTAGACGTCCGCGAGCGCGTGGCCTTTACCCCTGAGCAGCTGGTTGAGGCCTTGCAGCAGCTCTGCCGACTCACCGACAGCCGCGAAGCTGCGATCCTCTCCACCTGCAATCGCAGTGAACTGTATATAGAACAGGATCACCTTTCGGCTGACATCGTGTTGCGCTGGCTGGCCGATTACCATCATTTGAGCCTCGATGAGCTGCGCGCGAGCGCTTATGTGCATGAAGATGATGCGGCAGTTCGTCACATGATGCGGGTTGCCTCCGGGCTCGATTCGCTGGTGTTGGGTGAGCCGCAGATTCTCGGTCAGATGAAATCGGCCTACGCGGTCGCTCGCGAGGCCGGCACCATCGGTCCGTTGCTCGGGCGGCTGTTCCAGGCCACATTCAATGCGGCCAAACAGGTGCGAACCGACACCGCCATCGGCGAAAACCCGGTATCCGTAGCGTTTGCCGCGGTCAGCCTGGCGAAACAGATTTTCAGTGATTTGCAACGCAGCCAGGCTTTGCTGATCGGCGCCGGCGAGACCATCACCCTGGTCGCCCGTCATCTGCATGAGCTGGGGGTGAAGCGAATCGTGGTCGCCAACCGCACCCTGGAGCGCGCGAGCATTCTGGCCGAGCAGTTCGGCGCCCACGCAGTGCTGCTCTCGGACATCCCGGCAGAACTGGTGCGCAGCGACATCGTTATCAGTTCCACCGCCAGCCAGTTGCCGATTCTCGGTAAAGGCGCGGTGGAAAGTGCCTTGAAATTGCGCAAGCACAAGCCGATTTTCATGGTGGATATCGCCGTTCCTCGGGATATCGAGCCGGAAGTCGGCGAGTTGGACGACGTTTACCTATACAGCGTCGACGATCTCCACGAAGTGGTCGCCGAAAACCTCAAGAGCCGTCAGGGCGCAGCCCAAGCCGCCGAAGAGATGGTATCGGTCGGTGCCGAAGATTTCATGGTTCGCCTGCGCGAACTGGCGGCGGTGGATGTGCTCAAGGCCTATCGTCAACAAAGCGAGCGCATGCGTGACGAAGAATTGCTTAAAGCCCAGCGCATGCTCGCCAATGGCAGCAGCGCCGAAGACGTGCTGGTGCAACTGGCCCGCGGCCTGACCAATAAACTCTTGCATGCTCCGAGTGTGCAATTGAAAAAGCTCTCTGCCGAAGGCCGCCTCGATGCGCTGGCCATGGCCCAGGAACTCTTTGCCCTCGGTGAGGGCTCATCGGATAGCTTTTCGGATAAGAAACCGCAATGAAAGCGTCACTGCTCAATAAGCTGGACATCCTCCAGGACCGTTTCGAGGAATTGACCGCCCTGCTTGGCGACGGCGAGGTCATTTCCGATCAAAACAAGTTCCGTACCTATTCCAAGGAATACGCGGAAGTCGAGCCGATCGTTGGCACTTATAAACAGCTGCTTAAAGTGCAGGGTGACCTCGAAGGGGCTCAGGCGCTGCTCAAGGACAGCGATCCGGACATGCGCGAAATGGCCGTGGAAGAAGTCCGCGAAGCCAAAGAGCAGCTGATCGAAATCGAAGCCCAACTGCAACGCATGCTGCTGCCCAAAGACCCGAACGATGGGCGCAACGTATTCCTCGAAATCCGTGCTGGCACCGGTGGTGATGAAGCAGCGATTTTCTCCGGCGACCTGTTCCGCATGTATTCGCGTTACGCCGAGCGGCGTGGCTGGCGAGTAGAGATTCTCTCGGAGAATGAAGGCGAACACGGTGGCTATAAAGAAGTCATTGCCCGGGTCGAAGGCGAGAACGTTTACGGCAAGTTGAAGTTCGAATCCGGCGCGCACCGTGTACAGCGGGTTCCGGCCACTGAATCCCAGGGCCGCATCCACACCTCGGCTTGCACCGTGGCCGTGTTGCCCGAGCCGGACGAGCAGGAAGCGATCGAGATCAATCCGGCGGATCTGCGGGTCGACACCTATCGCTCCTCCGGTGCCGGTGGTCAGCACGTCAACAAGACCGACTCGGCGATTCGTATCACGCACTTGCCGTCCGGTATTGTCGTTGAGTGCCAGGAAGAACGTTCCCAGCACAAAAACCGCGCCCGGGCGATGTCCTGGCTGTCGGCCAAGCTTAACGACCAACAGACCAGCGCCGCGGCCAATGCCATCGCCACCGAGCGTAAATTGCTGGTGGGTTCCGGTGACCGCTCCGAGCGTATTCGCACCTACAACTTTGCCCAGGGCCGGGTCACCGACCACCGGGTCAACCTGACGCTGTATTCGCTCGACGAAATTCTTGCCGGTGGCGTGGATGCGGTGATCGAACCGCTGCTGGCCGAGTACCAGGCCGACCAATTGGCAGCGATAGGTGAGTAAATGACGATCATTGCCAGCTTGTTGCGCGCCGCCGATTTACCCGACTCGCCCACCGCGCGTCTGGATGCCGAATTGCTACTGGCGGCTGCCTTGGGCAAGTCCCGCAGTTTTCTGCACACCTGGCCTGAACGTATCGTCCCGAGTGAAGCATCCCTGAAGTTTGCCGAGTACCTGCAGCGCCGCCGTAGTGGTGAGCCGGTGGCTTACATTCTGGGGCAGCAGGGCTTCTGGAAACTCGACCTGGAAGTCGCGCCTCACACGCTGATTCCACGTCCCGACACCGAATTGCTGGTAGAAACCGCGCTGGAACTGTTGCCGGCCACACAGGCCTTGGTGCTCGATTTGGGCACCGGCAGTGGTGCCATCGCCCTGGCCTTGGCCAGCGAACGCCCGGCCTGGAAAGTCACCGCCGTGGATCGCGTGCTGGAAGCCGTAGCCCTGGCCGAGCGCAATCGCCAGCGGCTGCACCTGAACAACGCCACGGTGCTGAGTAGTCATTGGTTCAGCGCTTTGGAAGGCCAGCGTTTTCAATTGATCATCAGCAATCCACCCTACATTGCTTCGACCGATCCGCATCTGGCGGAGGGCGACGTTCGCTTCGAACCGGCCAGTGCCCTGGTGGCCGGCGTCGATGGGCTCGACGATTTGCGTCTGATCGTCGATCAGGCACCGGATCATCTTGAGGCAGGTGGCTGGTTGATGCTCGAACACGGTTACGATCAAGCCGAGGCCGTGCGCGATTTGCTGCTGACCCGCGGCTTTGAAGAGGTCCATAGCCGCACCGATCTGGGCGGTCACGAACGCATCAGTCTGGGGCGCTTGCCGTGCTGAATGATCAGGAATTATTGCGCTATAGCCGGCAGATTCTGCTGCAACACGTCGACATCGACGGCCAGCTACGGCTCAAGGAAAGCCGTGTGCTGATTGTCGGCCTCGGCGGTCTTGGCTCACCGGTGGCGCTGTACCTGGCTGCGGCCGGTGTCGGTGAGTTGCATCTGGCGGACTTCGACACGGTCGACCTGACCAATCTGCAACGCCAGATCGTTCACGACACCGACAGCGTCGGCCTGAGTAAAGTCGATTCGGCGATCCGTCGCCTGACCGCGATCAATCCCCAGATTCAGCTGATTGCCCATCGCACCGCCCTGGATGAAGACTCTTTGGCGGCGGCAGTGGCGGCGGTGGATCTGGTGCTGGACTGTTCCGATAATTTTTCCACCCGCGAAGCGGTCAACGCCGCGTGTGTGGCTGCGCGCAAACCGCTGGTCAGCGGTGCGGCGATTCGGCTGGAAGGGCAATTGTCGGTCTTCGACTCCCGTCGTCCGCAAAGCCCGTGCTACCACTGTTTATACGGGCACGGCAGCGAAGCCGAGCTGACCTGCAGCGAGGCCGGCGTACTCGGTCCGCTGGTGGGCCTGGTCGGTAGCTTGCAAGCCCTAGAAGCGCTGAAATTGCTGGTGGGGTTCGGTGAACCGCTGGTGGGGCGCCTGTTATTGATCGATGCCTTGGGCACGCGCTTCCGTGAATTGCGGGTCAAGCGTGATCCGGGCTGCAGTGTCTGCGGGTCAAGCCATGCGTGAAGCGCCGATTGCTGTATTCGATTCAGGCGTCGGTGGACTTTCCGTGCTGGCCGAGATCCAGCAGTTGCTGCCCAACGAGTCTCTTTTGTACCTCGGCGATTGCGGGAATATTCCCTACGGTGAGAAATCACCGGCATTCATCAGTCAGCGTTGCAGTGTCATGGCGCAGTTTTTTCAGCAGCAGGGCGCCAAGGCGCTGGTGCTCGCTTGCAACACCGCGACCGTCGCGGGTGTTGCGGACTTGCGGCGCGATTTCCCCGAGTGGCCCATCGTCGGCATGGAGCCCGCGGTGAAGCCGGCTGCTGCGGCGACGCGCAGCGGAGTAGTTGGCGTACTCGCCACCACCGGCACTTTACAGAGTGCCAAGTTCGCCGCCTTGCTCGACCGTTTCGCCGCCGATGTGCGAGTCATCACTCAGCCATGCCCAGGGCTGGTGGAGTTGATTGAAAATGGCGATTTGCACAGCGAGGCATTGCGTCAGTTGCTGCAGGGGTATGTCGATCCGCTGCTGGCTGCAGGTGCAGACACGATCATTCTTGGCTGCACGCATTATCCTTTCCTAAAGCCTCTGCTTAAGCAGTTGCTCCCCCAGAATATCTGCCTGATCGATACCGGTGCCGCTGTTGCACGGCAGCTTCAACGATTGTTGGCCGAGCGTGAGTTGCTGGCCGAGGGACCTGCTCGCGCTACCCGGTTCTGGTCGAGCGCGGATACGGAACATTTCAGAAATATCTTGCCGGTTTTGTGGCATTCGACGGGTGTTGTGCAAAGCTTCGACTTGTAGATAAAAAAAGAGATGACACGAATAATTGAGCTGAACTTCTGATCAAGCTTCAACTTCTATAGCTTTGTCTGTTGGGCAGCATAAAAACCATACGAAATTGTTCGGAAAAGGATGTTTCTAATGAAGCGACTATTCTGCTTGGCCGCGATTGCGACCGCATTGATGGGGCACAGTTTTACCGCGCAGGCAGCAGGGGTGGAATTCGGGGTCGGCCAGACCAGCGATTCGACCATGACTTACCGACTGGGCATGCAATTCGACTGGGACAAGAGCTGGTTGCAGAGTGATATCGGTCGCTTGACCGGCTACTGGAGCGGCGCTTACACCTATTGGGAGGGCGATGAAACGTCGAGCAATCACAGTGTGTCGTTCTCGCCGGTGCTGGTGTATGAGTTTGCCGGTGAGACCATCAAACCCTACGTTGAAGCGGGTATCGGTATCGCGGTGTTTGCCAACACTGAAGTCGAAGACAACAAACTGGGCAGTGCCTTTCAGTTTGAAGACCGTTTCGGGTTTGGTCTGCGCTTTACCGGGGGACATGAAGTCGGGATTCGCGCCACGCACTATTCCAATGCAGGGATCAGCAGCCCGAACGATGGTGTAGAGAGTTATTCGCTGCATTACACGATGCCGTTGTAAGCCTGCGATGTTTTAAATGTGGGAGCAACCTGTGGCGAGGGGGCTTGCCCCCGTTGGGTTGCGAAGCGACCCCGGCATTTCAAAGTTAAACCGCATGTAAAGGATTTACGACTGCTTCGCAGCCGAACGGGGGCAAGCCCCCTCGCCACAGGTCGCTCCCACGTTGGTATCGGGCGTCACCGATACGCCGTCGCAATCCCCTGGCGTTCGGTGATGCATTCCGGTGCGCCCATTTCGAATTCCCGGCAAATCAGCGGACGTTTTTCGTAGATAGTGCACATCATGCTGTTGCGATCCAGCGCGGCGCACCAGCCGTCATCCAGTCGCAGCATGACTTCCCCGCCCCAATCGTCGGTATCGATAAAACGCTCGGGCACGCCGGTGTCGGTGATCAACATGACTTCAAGCTGACAGCAGCAGGCTGCGCAGGTCGAACAGGTGACCGCAGGCTCGGCGATTTGCGTGTGGGGAATGGTTTTCATGGCGCGCAGTGTAAGGCAGTGGGCCCACGCTGTGTGAAAGGCCTGACGGACGCTTAGACTTCACAGCCGATCGTCGAACGGCGGATTGTTTCGCTCCATGCGCTTGCCGATTTCCAGTTCCGTCTGGCCAGACTTTTGCGGCAGAGGCCAAAGGACAGGCATGAGCAATTCCGGTAAGGGGAGCTCCAGTGGACGGTGCTTGAGCATGCCGAAGAGGTATCGCGCAGCTTTGTCCGCCGACCAGTCGAGGTGTAACGAGAGGTCGTCGTTCAGAGATGTATTGATAACCCCTGGACTGACCACGGTCATTTCGATGTTTTCCGGCGCCACGTCGATGCGCAAGGACTCGAATAGGTGACGCAACCCGGGCTTTGAATCGCCATAGGCTTCAGCCCGTGGCAGGGGCAGATAGGTCACCGAACTGGCCATGCCCACCAGATGCGGCGTAGTGCCCGTCTGCAGCAGGGGCCGGGCGGCTTCGATGCAATAGCTGCTGGCAAGCAGGTTGGTACGCACGATGTGCTCGATGATTGACGAGTCGAACTGACTGGGGTCGACGTATTCGCAGGTGCCTGCGTTGAGGATCATGGTGTCCAGAGAACCCCATTCCTTGGCAATCTGCTCGCCGATTTCGCGTACCTGTTGGCCGTTGGTCAAATCACCCGCGACCACCAGCACTTGTCCGGGGTAACGCTGAGACAGGGCTTTCAATGGCGCCAATGAGCGGGAGCTGACAGCCAGGTGAGCACCGGTTTTCAGTATTTCTTCGGCCAAAGCGGCACCAATGCCGTTGCTGGCGCCGGTCAACCAGTATCGCCTTGGAGGTGTAAGAGTCATCCCAATTCCCTTTTTAAGCAGATAGTTTCCCGGCTCAATACCGTATTTATAACGCAATGCGACGGCATCAAATTAATTCCGGGGGTGATAAACCCTGTCGGGATGGCAAGTTCTTGAACGCGGCCAAGGCCCGTTCGCGGGAAGTGCTCAGGTTGACGATTGGCGATGGATAATCCGTCACACCGAATAATCCCTCGAGTCTCGCGCGATTGTGCAGGTCTTTTTTGTTCATTCCATTGATCTGCGGCAACCAATGCTTGATGAAAACTCCTTCGGCGTCGAATTTTTCCGACTGGCTCAGTGGGTTGAAAATCCGGAAGTAGGGCGCCGAATCGGTGCCGGTGGACGAACTCCACTGCCAGCCACCGTTGTTCGCCGCCAGATCGCCGTCAATCAGATGCCGCATGAAGAAACGCTCGCCTTCACGCCAGTCGATCAGCAGGTTTTTGGTCAGGAACATTGCCACGACCATTCGCAAGCGATTGTGCATCCAGCCGGTTTCCAACAATTGGCGCATGGCGGCATCAATGATCGGCAGGCCGGTACGGCCTTGTTGCCAGGCTTTGAGGTCTTGCGGGGCGTCACGCCAGGCGAGGGCTTCGGTTTCCGGGCGAAAGGCGCGGTGCCGGGAAACCCGTGGGTAGCCCACCAGAATGTGTTTGTAGAATTCTCGCCACAGCAACTCGTTGATCCAGGTGACGGCACCGACCTTGCCGCTTTCGAATTCCCCCTGATTGCTTTGCAACGCGGCGTGCAGACACTGGCGAGGGGAGATGACCCCGGCGGTGAGATAGGCCGAGAGCTGGCTGGTGCCGGGTTTTGCCGGGAAATCACGCTCGCTGTGGTAATAGTCGATCTGTGTGTCGGTAAAGGTCTCGAGGCGGCGTCGGGCCTCGCTTTCGCCGGCCGGCCAGAGAGCACGCAAACTGTCGCTGGGCGTGTCGAAACCCTCGACCCGAGAGGGCGGTTCGTCACTGGCGATACCCAGCGGAGCCTGGATGGCGGGGGCGGTAACCAATCTCGGTAATGATGCGTGCAAGCGTTCGTAGCAGACCTTGCGGAATTGGCTGAAGACCTGGAAATAGGTGCCGGTTCTGGTCAGCACGGTGCCAGGCTTGAACAGCAGTTGATCGAGGTAGCGGTAAAAGTCGATGCCTTGGGCTTTCAGGGCTTGGGCCACCGCGGCATCACGACGGGTTTCATGAATGCCGTATTCCTCGTTGGCGTGCACTGCGTCGATCTTCAATTGCTGGCACAACTCGAGCAAAACCTTCGGTGCCTCTTCCCAGAGGGACGCCTTGCGAATCAGCAGCGGGATGTTCAGGGCGCCCAGCGCTTGGCGTAACTCGATGAGGTTGCGCAGCCAGAAATCCACTTTGCACGACGCGTCGTCATGCGCCAGCCATTGCTGCGGACTCAGCAAATACACCGCCACACTCGGGCCGCGGGCTGCGGCGGCCGAGAGGGCGGTGTTGTCGTGTAGACGCAAGTCGCTGCGCAGCCAGATCAATTGCATGGTGGTATCCGCACGATCCATTAAAAAAGCGTCATTAAATGAGCCCGCGCTGAATCAGGCCCTGATGGGCCGACAACGGGTCTTCGGCCAGGGACAAATCAGCAATGGCAGTGGTTCTTGCGGATAACTCGATGTGGTGGATACACACCGTTGGTCCGGCAATCATTTTTGGGCAACTGACGCCATTCAAAAGTTTCGTCAGATGCGCAAGATTCATGGCTTTGCTGGAATACAGCAGTACGCCGCGGGCTTGCAGGTAATCGACCGCCAGCGCAAGTTCGCCGGCGGGGAGTGGCCAGTCGAAGACTTCCACCGGGCAATCGACGCTGCTGATCAGCCAGGCCGTGAGCCACAGATGAGGCTCCAGCGGCAGGTCCGAGTGATTGATCAGCAGCAGCGGCGCGGTGCGCAACTGACGGTTGTTATGGTAGATCCTCGCGCCGAATTTGCTGCGCAACCAGGAATAAACAAACACCCGCTCCATCTGCGCGCCGAACTGGCCTTGCCAGCGTTGTTCCAGTTCCGCCAGCAACGGCATCAACAATTTTTCACACAAGGTGCGTGGCGGATACAGCGCCATCGCCTGATTCACCGTGTCATCGAGGGTGCGCTCGGCCAGTTGAGTGACCGCTTGCAGCAGTGTCTGACGCAGCACCAGCCAATCGTTCCCGATGGGGTCGGTAAGCCCATGAGGTGTGTCGAGCAGTTGTTTGACCTGGCTGACAGCTACGCCGCGATTGAGCCAGGTGAGAATCGTCAGGATCCGTTGAACGTGTTCGGCACAGAACAGCCGATGCCCCTTGGGCGTACGCTGGGGCACGATCAGCCCGTAGCGCCGTTCCCAGGCGCGTAAGGTGACGGCATTGACCCCGGTTTGCCGGGCCACTTCACGAATGGGTAGCCAACCAGCGTCCAGGGCCTTCTTGAAGTCGCTGCCAAGGTCTTCGCTGGCGCTGGTGTCCGGTGGATTTTTCATTGAATTGCGTTTCGCAGGCTGAGGTTTTCCGGATGCGGTTGCAGGTAAACCTGTTGCGCAATGTATGGATCCGGGTGTTGGCGAAAATAGTGTTTGAGCAGCGTCAATGGCACCTCCAGCGGCACGATGCCCTGGCGATACTGGCCGATGACGTGCTGCACTTGCTGTTTGTCTTCAGCGCTGATGGCTCGTTTGAGATAGCCGCTGAGATGCTGCAGCACGTTGGTGTGGGTACGGCGTGTGGCGCATTTTTCCAGGGCCGCCATCAGCTTGCTGAAATAGCGCGGACCGAGCTCTTCGAGATCGGACTGGCCCATATTGCCCAGCAAGTTGCCCAGGGTTTTGTATTGCACCGGGTTGTGGGCCATCAACAGGTATTTGTAGCGTGAGTGAAAATCCGTGAGGCCGCGTCGGGTCAGGCCTGCTTGCAGCAATTGCTGCCACTCGCTGTAGGCAAGCACGCGGGTGAGGAAGTTTTCCCGCAGTACCGGATCGTTGAGCTGGCCTTCTTCTTCCACCGGCAAATCGGGATGCCGCGCATAGTCATAAAGGATGCGGCCGCTGATGGCGATTTTCGAATGGGTCGCTGACTGTGCAGGCATCGGAGCACCTCGAATCTAAACCTGTACAGAGTTATATTTCTGTACAACATGCCCTTCAGCATAGATCCAAGGGTGTACAAGTCAATTTTTTTGTATAGGTTTTTGCGGGGCTGCTGCCCATGTCGACAGCAGCGATGGGCTGGACTTGATTCAATTCACTGCAGGTGTTCGTGCAGTCGGCGGGCTGCTTCCTGACCACTGAGCCAGGCACCTTCGACACGGCCAGACAGGCACCAGTCGCCGCACACATACAGGCCCAGATCAGCATCGGCCAAGGCACCCCATTCATGGCTGCTGGCCGGCCGGGCGTAGAGCCAGCGATGAGCGAGGCTGAAGGTCGGAGCAGGCATGGCATCGTGCAGCAGCTCGGCGAAAGCACCGTGCAATTGCTCGATCACCGCTTCCTTGGGCAGGTCGATATGCTGCCGGCTCCAGGCACTGGTAGCGTGCAGCACCCAGGTATCGAGGGTGGTGTCGCGTCCTGGTTTGCTGCGGTTGCGCGCCAGCCAGTCCAGCGGACTGTCCTGCACGAAGCAACCTTCGATGGCGGTTTCCAGTGGCGTGTCGAACGCCAGGGCGACGGCCCAAGTGGGTTCCATTTTTACCCCGGCAGCGGCCCCGGCGAGTTTCGGCGCGGCCGCCAGCAGCGCGGTTGCCTGAGGGGCTGGCGTGGCGATAACGACATGGCTGAACGGGCCGTGAGTGAAACCCTCGGCGTCTTGCAGATGCCAATGTTCTTCACCGCGATAGACCTCGGTGATGCGGCAGGCGAAATGCACTTCCAGATCACCGAGCAGGCCGCGCGTGATCGCGCTCATGCGTGGCGTGCCGACCCAGCGTGTCTGTTCGTCCGGCGAAGGTCTGAGCTGGCCGCCGTGAAAGGTATAGAGCTGCGGCGTCCATACGGCGACCCAGCCGTTGGCTTGCCAGCGCTGGACTTCGGTGACGAAGCGACGGTCGCGAGCAGTGAAATATTGCGCGCCCATGTCCAGAGCACCCGCATCGCTGCGCTTGCTCGACATGCGTCCGCCACTGCCGCGGCTTTTATCGAAAAGTTGAACGACATGCCCGGCCTCCGTCAGGGCCTGGGCGGCTGAGAGTCCGGCGATGCCGGTGCCGATGATTGCGATAGGTACAGTCATAGGGGCCTCGTTTACCTTTCTGTACAGACTACGCCGTGGTTCAAACCTGTACAATATTGTTTTTTGGTATAACTTTTAGCGTCCTCGTTCTGACAGCTTGGCCTATTGTTAAGCACAGAGCCTGCCCAATACCAAAGATCCCTGCTTATAAAAATAGACTAGTGATCAGGGTAAAACGCCACGCGAGGAAGATGTCATGCACATATTGCTGACCGGCGGTACTGGTTTGATAGGACGTCAACTCTGCCAACACTGGTTGAGCCAGGGACATCGCCTGACGGTCTGGAGTCGCACGCCTGCAAAAGTCGCCAAAGTCTGTGGCACTCAGGTACGTGGAATCGCACGACTTGAGGACTTGGGTGAAGAACCGGTGGATGCAATTATCAACCTCGCGGGCGCACCGATTGCCGATCGGCTCTGGACGCACAAACGCAAGGCGTTGTTGTGGAGCAGCCGGATCACCCTGACCGAAACCCTGCTGGCCTGGCTCGAAAGCCGCGAGCAGAAACCGCCGGTATTGATTTCTGGCTCCGCGATCGGTTGGTACGGCGACGGTGGTGAGCGGGAATTGACTGAAGAATCTCCACCGGTCATTGATGATTTCGCCAGCCAGTTGTGCGTCGCCTGGGAGGAAACCGCGCAGCGCGCCGAAGCCTTGGGCATTCGCGTGATCCTCATTCGTACCGGGTTGGTGCTGTCCGCCGAGGGCGGCTTTTTGTCGCGGTTGTTGTTACCGTTCAAACTGGGGCTGGGCGGGCCTCTGGGCAGTGGTCGGCAGTGGATGTCGTGGATTCATATCAAGGATCAAATCGCCCTGATTGATTTTCTTCTGCACCGCAATGAGGCCAGCGGTCCATATAATGCCTGCGCGCCCAAGCCGGTGCGCAATCGCGAATTCGCCCAAACGTTGGGTAGCGTGTTGCATCGTCCGACGTTCATGGCGATGCCAACCCTCGTGTTGAAGGTGGGCCTGGGCGAGTTGTCATTGTTGCTGCTGGGTGGCCAGAAGGCCATGCCGGCTCGCTTGCTGGAAGCGGGCTTCACTTTCCAGTTCACTGATTTGCGCGCGGCGTTGGACGATGTGTCCAGCCGCCTTGAGAAATAGGACGTTGCATGACCGATCACGCGTTGCTTCTGGTCAACCTGGGTTCACCCGCTTCCACCTCGGTGGCGGATGTGCGCAGCTACCTCAATCAATTTCTGATGGACCCGTATGTGATCGACCTGCCATGGCCGGTGCGGCGTTTGCTGGTGTCGTTGATTCTGATCAAGCGCCCGGAACAATCGGCCCACGCTTATGCGTCGATCTGGTGGGCGGACGGCTCGCCACTGGTGGTGCTCAGCCGTCGTCTGCAACGGGCCATGACCGCGCAATGGAGCCACGGCCCGGTGGAGCTGGCGATGCGCTACGGCGAGCCATCCATTGAGTCGACGCTGGTTCGTCTGGCGGCTCAGGGTCACAAAAAAATCACCCTGGCGCCGCTCTATCCGCAATTCGCCGATAGCACCGTGACCACGGTGATCGAAGAAGCCAAGCGAGTGGTGCGGGAAAAGAAACTCGACGTGCAGTTCTCGATTCTCCAGCCGTTCTACGATCAGCCGGAATACCTCGATGCCCTGGTGGCCAGCGCTACGCCACATTTGCAGCAGGATTACGATCATCTGCTGCTGAGCTTTCATGGTTTGCCGGAACGGCACCTGAAGAAGCTCAATCCGGGTCACAGCTTCGAAGGTGGTGGCGATTGCTGCGCCGGTGCGCCGCCGGAAGTGGTCGCGACCTGTTACCGCGGTCAGTGCCTGCGCACCGCCGCAGAGTTTGCCAAGCGCATGGGCCTGCCGGATGGCAAGTGGTCGGTGTCGTTCCAGTCGCGTCTGGGCCGGGCCAAGTGGATCGAACCCTACACCGAAGCGCGCCTCGATGGGTTGGCCAAAAGTGGCGTGAAGAAAGTTCTGGTGATGTGCCCGGCGTTCGTCGCCGATTGCATCGAAACCCTGGAAGAGATCGGTGATCGCGGGAAGGAGCAGTTCCGCGAAGCGGGAGGGGAGGAGTTGGTGTTGGTGCCGTGCCTCAACGATGATCCGCAGTGGGCGAAGGCGTTGAACGCATTGTGTGAGAGAGCGCCGTTGGCGCTTTAAAAGCATCGCGGGCAAGCCCGCTCCCACAGGTTTTGCGCTGACCTTGTGGGAGCGGGCTTGCCCGCGATGGCGTTCTTGAGACCTGCTTAGATCAGCGGCTCATCCGCCTTCTTGTGCTTCCAGCTGTCATGGCCCGGCAGCAACAGGTTCAGCGCAATCGCCACCACCGCGCACAGCGCGATGCCTTTGAGGCCGAAATCATCCGGGCCGGTACCGGTGCCGACCAGTACGCCGCCAATCCCGAACACCAGCGTCACCGAGACAATCACCAGATTGCGTGCTTCGCCCAGGTCGATCTTGTGGCGAATCATGGTGTTCATCCCCACCGCGGCAATCGAACCGAACAACAGACAGAGAATCCCGCCCATCACCGGCACCGGGATGCTTTGCAGCAGGGCGCCGAACTTGCCGATGAACGCCAGGCTGATTGCAAAGATTGCGGCCCAGGTCATGATTTTCGGGTTGTAGTTTTTGGTCAGCATCACCGCGCCAGTCACTTCGGCGTAGGTGGTGTTGGGCGGGCCGCCGAACAGACCGGCCGCGGTGGTAGCAATGCCATCGCCGAGCAATGTGCGGTGCAGGCCGGGCTTCTTCAAATAATCGCGCCCCGTCACGCTACCCACGGCAATCACGCCGCCGATGTGCTCGATCGCCGGCGCCAGGGCTACCGGAACGATGAACAGAATCGCCTGCCAGTTGAATTCCGGCGCCGTGAACTGTGGAATCGCAAACCACGGTGCAGCAGCAATCTTTGCGGTGTCGACCACGCCGAAATAGAACGCCATGGCAAAACCCACCAACACGCCGGAGATGATCGGCACCAGGCGGAAAATACCTTTGCCGAACACCGCCACAATCAGGGTGGTCAACAGCGCCGGCATCGAGATCAACATCGCTGTCTGGTAAGGAATCAGTTCAGTGCCATCGCCAGCCTTGCCCATCGCCATGTTGGCGGCGATCGGCGCCATGGCCAGGCCGATGGAGATGATCACCGGGCCAATCACCACCGGTGGCAGCAGGCGGTCGATGAACCCGGTGCCTTTGATCTTCACGGCAAGGCCGAGGAAGGTGTAGACGAAACCGGCCGCCATCACCCCGCCCATGGTCGCCGCCAGGCCAAACTGGCCCTTGGCGAGAATGATCGGCGTGATGAAGGCAAAGCTCGATGCCAGGAACACGGGCACCTGACGCCCGGTGACGATCTGGAACAGAATCGTCCCCAAACCTGCGGTGAACAGCGCCACGTTTGGGTCGAGGCCGGTGATCAACGGCATCAACACCAGCGCGCCAAAGGCCACGAACAGCATCTGTGCACCTGACAGCACCGTGCGCCAGAGTGGATCGTTGAACGCTTGCTGCATGCTCAAGCGTCCTTCTGCTTGGTGCCGAAGATCTTGTCACCGGCATCGCCCAAGCCTGGGATGATGTAACCGTGTTCGTTGAGTTTTTCGTCAATGGAGGCGGTGTAGATCATCACGTCCGGGTGAGCTTTGCCTACAGCGGCGATGCCTTCAGGGGCAGCCACCAGGACCATCGCGCGGATGTCCTTGCAACCGGCCTTTTTCAGCAGGTCGATAGTGGCGACCATCGAGCCACCAGTGGCGAGCATCGGGTCGATGATCATCGCCAGACGCTCGTCGATTTCCGGTACCAGTTTCTCAAGGTAGGTGTGGGCTTCGAGGGTTTCCTCGTTGCGGGCCACGCCCACGGCGCTGACTTTGGCGCCCGGGATCAGGCTGAGCACGCCTTCGAGCATGCCGATACCGGCACGCAGGATCGGCACCACGGTAATCTTCTTGCCGGCGATTTTCTCGACCGACACCGTGCCGCACCAGCCTTCGATGTCATAGCTTTCCAGCGGCAGGTCTTTGGTGGCTTCATAGGTCAGCAGGGCACCGACTTCCTGAGCGAGCTCACGGAAATTCTTCGTGCTAATGTCGGCGCGGCGCATAAGGCCAAGTTTATGACGGATCAGCGGATGGCGGATCTCAAGGATGGGCATGGGGAAAGGCTCCGGCGGCGGGCAAAAAAACCGGCCTAGATTAATCTATCCGAGGGTGTTGTCCTATAGACATACAGAACGTTAGTCCACAAACGCTTGATCTGGCCTCGCTTGATGCGTACCTTTGCCCGCTTTTCCGAATCCGTCCCTCCCCCTCAAACCCCCTTGGAGAGCGCCATGTCCGCTGATCTCGAGCATATCCGTCAAATCATGCGAGAGGCTGACTGCCTGTACACCGAAGCTGAAGTCGAGGCGGCCATCGCCCGCGTCGGTGCACACATCAACGAACAACTGGCTGAAAGCAATCCTGTGGTGTTCTGTGTGATGAACGGCGGCCTGATTTTCGCCGGCAAGCTGCTCACCCATCTGCAATTCCCGCTGGAAGCGTCCTACCTGCACGCCACTCGCTATCGCAACGAAACCAGCGGCGGCGACCTGTTCTGGAAAGCCAAGCCGGAAGTCTCGTTCATTGACCGTGACGTGCTGATCATCGACGACATCCTCGATGAAGGTCACACCCTGGGCGCGATCATCGACTTCTGCAAACACGCTGGCGCCCGCAAAGTGCACACTGCCGTGCTGATCGACAAGGACCACGACCGCAAGGCTCGCCCGGACCTGAAAGCCGATTTCGTCGGCCTGCCGTGCATCGACCGTTACATCTTCGGTTACGGCATGGACTACAAAGGCTACTGGCGTAACGCCAACGGGATTTTTGCCGTTAAAGGCATGTAAGCCCGGCTATCCCCTTTCCTGTGGGAGCGGGCTTGCCCGCGATTGCGTCGTGTCAGATAGATCGCTATCGCGGGCAAGCCACGCTCCCACAGGGATCGGTGTCCACAGAAGAGTTTTCGTACACCCATGCTAGAGTGCTCGGCCCCGCCCCCGGAGCCTGTCATGAGCCTTTTGATCCGCAGCTGCGCCGCCCTGTTGCTGACCCTCAGCCTGCCCTTGGCAGCCGCACCGTCGCCGATGCATTCGCAGTTTTTGCCCCCGGACGACTTGACCCTGCGCGACGCCGAGCCCGAGCAGCAGCAACTGTTGCAGGTCACCGAGTATTCGGTGGTGATCGGCAGCCAGCGCCAGTCCAACCAACAGCCGATCCCGGTCACATCGCCATTGCTGATCCGCCTCAAGGGCAAATCCTTGAACAAGGGCGCGACCATCAGCCAGGTGCTGGTCAACTTCGATGGCGAAAGCAAAAGCCTGAAGAAGCCGATCTACGACGAAAAAAGCAAAACCCTGACGCTCTTCTACCCAATGGCCCAGTACCGGGTGGTAATCGATTTATTGCGCAATGACACGGTGTATTGCCAGTTCCTCAGCTACGCCAACGGCCATATCTGGGCCGATCTGCACACTGGCAGCGTTCGTCCGCGTTGAGCCTTACGCCCGGGCAGGGGTAAACTGCCCGCCCCGTGAAATGTCTGCGAGCTGGAGTCGGCAATGCGTAAAGATAAGAAGCAAGTGATTGGTGACGAGATCGGCGATGCACAGATCAAGCTGTTCCTCGATTTTGAGCCGGTCGATGCCACTTCACCGTCGCTGCACAAACTGATCAAGGCGTACCGTGGCCTGCGTATCGATGACTTCGAGCGTTTTCTGACGTTCTTTGTTGAAGCCGGCCATGACCTGAATGGCAAGGATGAGCACGGCAATGACTTCGTCGCCCTGATCAAGGATCAGCGTAACGCGGCGGAGTACATCGAGTTGATCGACAAGGCTCGCGGTTAACGTCAACACACCGGCATTTGTGGCGAGGGAACTTGCTCCCGCTGGGCTGCGCAGCGGCCCCAAAATTCTGCGAACGACGCAGATTTTTGTGAGCGCTGCGCACTCAAGCGGGAGCAAGCTCCCTCGCCACAATGATTGTTTCACCGCACAAAAAAACGCCCCGCCCTCAATGAGGACGGGGCGTTTTTTATGCGACGAATCAAGCGTAGCTTTCGGTCTCGTTACTGGCTTCAACCAGTTCCAGCGCGACGTTGTTGTGCGCATTGATCTTGCGATACTGCGCAGCGTCGGTTTCCAGAACCTTTTCCCGAGCCGGGAAGATTTCCGCCAGTTTGGCAGCCCATTCGCCGGAAGCTTTGTTCGGGAAGCATTTTTCGATCAGCTCAAGCATGATCGAAACAGTCACCGAAGCGCCTGGCGAGGCGCCGAGCAGGGCTGCAAGCGAACCGTCCTTGGCCGCGACCAGTTCGGTACCGAACTGCAGAACGCCGCCTTTCTTCGGGTCTTTCTTGATGATCTGCACCCGTTGACCGGCCACTTCCAGACGCCAGTCTTCGGCTTTCGCTTCAGGGTAGAAACGACGCAGGGATTCCAGGCGCTGTTCCATCGACTGCATCACTTCGCTGACCAGGTACTTGGTCAGGTCCATGTTGTTTTTGGCCACGGCCAGCATCGGGCCGATGTTGCCGGCGCGGACTGACATCGGCAGGTCCATGAACGAGCCATGCTTGAGGAACTTGGTGGTGAAACCGGCGTAAGGTCCGAACAGCAGGGACTTCTTGCCGTCGACCACGCGAGTGTCCAGGTGCGGCACGGACATCGGTGGCGAACCGACGGCGGCCTGGCTGTAGACCTTGGCCTGGTGGTGCTTGACCACTTCCGGGTTGTCGCAACGCAGCCACTGGCCGCTGATCGGGAAACCGCCGAAGCCTTTGCTTTCTTCGATGCCCGAGGCTTGCAGCAGCGGCAGTGCCGCACCGCCAGCGCCGAGGAACACGAACTTGGCGTCGACTTCACGGCTGTTGCCGGTATTGACGTCCTTGATGCTGACAGTCCAGCCACCGTTGTTACGCTTCAGGCCAGTCACACGCTTGCAGTACTTGACCTGGGCATCGGGTGCGCTGGTCAGGTGCGCGAGCAATTGATTAGTCAGGGCGCCGAAGTTGACGTCGGTGCCGTTCATCACACGGGTGGCGGCGAGGACTTCGTCAGGCGCGCGGCCTGGCATCATCAACGGCATCCACTCGGCCATTTTGGCCTTGTCTTCGGTGTATTCCATGTCCGAGAAGGCGTGGTGTTTGCTCAGCGTCTTGAAACGTTCCTTGAGGAAGGAGACGCCGTCGTCGCCCTGCACGAAGCTCAGGTGCGGCACCGGGCTGATGAACGACTTGCACGAGCCGAACGTGCCTTTCTTGGTCAGGTAGGACCAGAACTGCTTCGACACCTCGAACTGGGTGTTGATATGCACGGCTTTCTTGATGTCGACGGTGCCGTCGGCGGCCTGCGGCGTGTAGTTCAGCTCACACAGCCCGGCGTGACCGGTACCGGCGTTGTTCCACGGATTGGAACTCTCCGCGGCACCGGAATCCATCAGCTCGACGACTTCCAGCTTGATCGCGGGGTCGAGCTCTTTGAGCAGTACCGCAAGGGTGGCACTCATGATGCCGGCCCCAACCAGTACTACGTCGACTGCTTCGTTATGCGCCATTTAACGCGTCTCCAAAATCTGCAGCACCAAATTGTCGGCATAGCTGCCAGGCGTTCCGGGGCGATGTCAGTGATGCCCCAGGTACCCATGGCCAGGATCGCCATGTCCGAATCTTCGCAATTTTTTGCAACTTCGACGGATGCATGCGGCCTGGCTTCAAGAGTCACATGAACTCATTTCGGCACGCAGCTGGCAATTCGACTTATGGTCGAGACATCCGTTTGTGCAACCAAATCCGTAGCGGACAGGCTTCAGGCTCCGGTGTTCGAGGAATACTCGGTCCTGTGTCGTTGGGCTGTTGTAGACGCTAATGGTGCATGTTCAGACGCAAAACTATTCATTTGCTCGCCACACTCTTGTGAAGTTGTGAAAACCCGTTTTTTTCACGCTCTTTTGAAGACGTGAACCTCAAAAAAGGGCTGTCCCAGCCTGGCACCGTGCCCGGATGGATTGCCGCCATGGGATACATGACAAGCAAAACGGGCAAACAGCTCAGTAACCGAGCGTAATGACAGCTCTGCAGATTCGCGAAAAGTGGTGTTTTTGCTTAGGGAACAGCAAGCGCGCCAGCTTCACTCGATCTGTGTGGGCGGCTCTCTGTGGGCGGTGCGGGGGTGTCAATACCGAGGCATTGACGATGCTGCGAGGCCCGATCAGGAGACGTCCTTATAATCGGGGGGAGATTGTATCTAAGAAACGCAGGGAAATGGTCGTGTTTAATGACTTTTATTAGGCGTCCGGTCAGGTGGTCAACAGTTGTTGTGCCCGCGCATGTGGCTGGCGCTGGCTGACACGGGCGCTGGCGGGCAGGGGATGGTGCAGCCAGTTGAGGCGGATTTCTTCGATTTCGACCCAGCCATCGCCCATGGGCTGCAGGCTGCACTGTTTGAATGCCTGGCAGCGGCCATCGCGGTCGAGCAGGGCAAAACAGCGATGCAGTGGACGTGGCGCGAACATTGAGATGAGAAAACGCATGGCAAAGTACCTTGTGGGGTGACTGCTGTGAAGGTTGCCAGTGAGCCATGACGTGCATGTGTAAGGTCGGTGACAGATGTGTGACAGGAACCGCGCTACGCCGTGTTTGTCAGAGATTTCAGTAATCGTTGTGCGAAGCTAGTTCGCCGCAGTGGCGCACCGCTATACTGCGGGCCTGTTTGTGCCTGATTCTGGAGAGAAGAGCATGTTGCAACGCCTGTTGTTCGGTTTGATCACTGTGACCAGTTTGACCCTCGTCGGCTGCGCCCACAGCCCGCAACAACTGAACCCGGAACCCAAGCTGACAGCTCAGCTGGCGCCGGTCGGCCGTGGCCAGCCGGTGGTGGTGCGTGTGGTGGACGGTCGTCCGTCGCCAACGCTGGGAACTCGTGGTGGTCTGTATCCGGAGACCAGTGCAATCACCGTGCAGGGCGCGCAGATTCTGCCGAAGTTGCAGGCTCAGGCTGAAGCGGCCGTGCGCTTGCTGGGCTTTACCCCGACGGCCAATGCGCTGAATGCACCGCAATTGACGGTGACCCTGGCTGAGCTGAAGTATCAGTCGCCCAAGGAAGGCCTGTATGTGACTGAGGCAACGATTGGCGCGACGTTCCGTTCGGATGTGCAGAATGCCAACCGTCGTTATAGCGGTCGCTACGGCGCGTCGCTCGATCAGCGTTTTGGCATGGCGCCGAATCAGGAAACCAATACCAAGCTGGTCAGTGATGTGTTGAGTGATGCGTTGACCCGCTTGTTCAAGGACCCGACGATTGGTCAGGTGCTTGCCGAGTAACGGTTTGCTTCTTGTTTAAAGAACCCGGTGTCAGTGATGGCGCCGGGTTTTTTTGTGTCCTTTGTGTCCTTTGCGGTCTTGGTTGCGATGGCGGCCTTTGGGCCGACCATGTTTTGGTTGGTGGTGTACATATCCGTTGCTGCGGTAACGGCGGCTTATGGTTTCGCCCTTACGGCGAGGCACTTTTGGCAAACGCCCCAAAAGTACCCAAAAGGTCTCGCCCCAAGCG
>NZ_AKJB01000116.1:0-94626 GCF_000282555.1 Pseudomonas sp. GM102
GACTGCGTTTTCACACGGTCTGTATCTGATCGGCTTAATTGTCTGATTTTACTCAGGAAATATGGTCGGGACGGAGTGATTCGAACACTCGACCCCTAGCACCCCATGCTAGTGCGCTACCGGACTGCGCTACGCCCCGACTAGGCGTTGAATCTGTTCCTCATCTCGAGGAACGCTCAAGAATATATCGCAAGCTTTTGAAAACTGGAAGTATTTAAAAGCAGGAATTTATTTCTTGAGCACCACCAGAACATCTTCAAGCTCGGCGATCATCTGGCGGATCATTTGTTTGTATTGGGTGGTGTCGTCTTTGGCTTCATCGCCGGACAAACGCAAGCGTGCGCCGCCGATGGTAAACCCCTGATCGTAAAGAAGCGCGCGGATCTGCCGGATCATCAGCACGTCCTGGCGCTGATAATACCGGCGGTTTCCGCGGCGTTTGACGGGGTTGAGTTGAGGAAACTCCTGCTCCCAGTAGCGCAGCACGTGCGGTTTTACGGCACATAGCTCGCTGACTTCACCAATGGTGAAGTAGCGTTTGCCCGGGATGACGGGTAGTTCGTCGTTATGACTTGGTTCCAGCATAAGCCTCAACTCGGGCCTTCAACTTCTGCCCTGGACGAAAGGTGACCACACGGCGAGCCGTGATCGGGATCTCTTCTCCCGTTTTCGGATTGCGGCCAGGCCGCTGGCGTTTGTCCCGAAGGTCGAAATTGCCGAAACCGGACAATTTGACTTGTTCGTTGTCTTCAAGAGCGTGCCTGATTTCTTCAAAAAACAGTTCGACCAATTCCTTGGCCTCCCGCTTGTTCAGGCCCAGCTCTTCATACAGACGTTCCGCCATCTCAGCTTTCGTCAAAGCCCCCATACGTCACTTCCTTAACGTGGCGTTCAACCTTTGTTCGAGCGAGGTGAGGATGTTTTGCGTCGTGGTATTCACCTCATCGTCATTAAGAGTGCGCGATGGATGCTGCCAGGTCAAGCCAACTGCAAGGCTTTTTCTATGCGGATCAATGCCTTTACCCTGATACACGTCAAATAGCCTGAGGTCTGTCAGCCATTCACCTGCATTTTCACGGATTACGTCGAGTACGGCAGTGGCCGCAACGTCTTTGTCCGCCAGCAGTGCAAGGTCACGACGCACTTCAGGAAAGCGCGATAACTCCTGGAATTTAGGCATTTTGCCCAACGCCACTTCGGCCAGAACCAGCTCGAATACGAAGACCGGACGGTCGAGACCGAGGGTTTTCGACAATTCAGGGTGGATCGCGCCAACGAAACCTACCAAACGGCCTTCACGTTCGATGCGCGCGGTTTGACCCGGGTGCAATGCTGGGTGTTTGCCCGGCACGAAAGTGAACGAATCCAGTGCACCGGCGAAGCCCAGTACCGCTTCCACATCAGCTTTGACGTCGAAGAAGTCCACGACATCGCGACCTTGTGCCCAGCCTTCTGGCAGACGGCTACCGCACACCACACCCGCCAGCATCGGCTCTTGCTTCAAGCCTTCCAGCTGACCGACGAAGCGCAGGCCGCTTTCGAACAGACGCACGCGATCCTGCTGACGGTTCAGGTTGTGCTGAAGCGCCTTGACCAGACCAGGCCACAGGGACGAACGCATGGCAGCCATGTCGTTGGAAATCGGGTTGGCCAGCAGCAGCGGCTCAACACCCGGATTAAACAACTCGAACTGTTTCGGATCGATGAAACTGTAGGTGATCGCTTCCTGATAACCACGAGCCACCAGCAGACGACGTAGCTCAGGCAGATCGCTGCGCGCTTCGGCCTTGGCTTGCGGCGCCAGACGGGCTTGCGGGTAGCGAACCGGCAGACGGTTGTAACCGTACAGACGGGCCAGCTCTTCGATCAGGTCGACTTCCAGGCTGATATCGAAGCGGAAGCTTGGCACTTCTACGCGCCACTGCCCTGCCTCATCGGCGGTAATGGTCAGGCCCAAAGCGCTGAGCAGACGCTCGACTTCGGCCGAATCCATTTCCATGCCCAGCATCTGGGTGATGCGCTGGGCACGCAGGGTGATCGGCGCGATCGACGGCAGGTGCTGTTCGCTGACGGTTTCGATGATCGGGCCGGCTTCGCCACCGGTGATTTCCAGCAGCAGGCCAGTAGCACGCTCCATGGCTTCGCGGGCCAGCTTCCAGTCCACACCACGCTCGTAGCGGTGCGAGGCGTCGGTGTGCAAGCCGTAGGAACGAGCCTTGCCAGCGACAGCAATCTGGTCGAAGAACGCGCTTTCCAGGAAAATATCGCGAGTGGTCGCGGTGTTGACGCCGCTGTGCTCGCCACCCATGACGCCGGCGATAGCCAAGGCACGGGTGTGGTCTGCAATCACCAGCGTATCGCTACGCAGGCTGACTTCCTGACCGTCGAGCAGCACCAGCTTCTCGCCTTCTTCGGCCATGCGTACGCGGATGCCGCCATTGATTTCGGCGAGATCGAACGCGTGCAGCGGCTGACCCAGTTCCAGCATCACATAGTTAGTGATGTCGACGGCAGCGTCGATGCTGCGCACGTCGGCACGACGCAGACGCTCGACCATCCACAGCGGCGTAGGCTTGGACAGGTCAACGTTACGGATCACACGACCCAAGTAACGCGGGCACGCGGCCGGTGCCAGTACTTCAATCGAACGCACTTCATCGTGCACGGCCGGAACGCTGGCAATCATCGGGCGCACGACTTGGGCAGCATAAAGAGCGCCGACTTCACGGGCCAGACCGGCCAGCGACAGGCAGTCACCGCGGTTCGGGGTCAGATCGACCTCGATGCTGGCGTCATCCAGGCTCAGGTACTCACGAATGTCCTGACCGACCGGCGCATCGGCCGGCAATTCCATCAGGCCATCGTTGCCTTCGCCGATTTGCAGCTCGGCCTGGGAGCACAGCATGCCGTTGGATTCAACGCCACGCAGCTTGGCTTTCTTGATTTTGAAGTCGCCTGGCAGTTCGGCACCGATCATGGCGAACGGGATCTTCAGGCCCGGGCGCACGTTTGGCGCACCGCACACGACCTGGAAAGTCTCCGAGCCATTGCTGACCTGGCAAACACGCAACTTGTCGGCGTCCGGGTGTTGCTCGGTGCTCAGCACCTCGCCAACCACCACGCCACTGAATTCACCGGCGGCCGGCGTAACGCTATCGACCTCAAGACCGGCCATCGACAGACGAGCAACCAGCTCGTCGCGACTTACCTGCGGGCTTACCCAGCCACGCAGCCATTGTTCACTGAATTTCATCCTGCTCTCCTAAGAATTCGTTACGACTAGCGAAATTGCGCGAGGAACCGCAAGTCGTTGTCGAAGAACAGACGCAAGTCGTTCACGCCGTAACGCAGCATGGCCAGACGCTCAACGCCCATGCCGAAGGCAAAGCCCGAAAACTCTTCCGGGTCGATCCCGGACATGCGCAGCACATTCGGGTGAACCATGCCGCAGCCCATCACTTCCAGCCAGCCAGTCTGCTTGCAGACGCGGCAGCCTTTACCGCTGCACATCACGCATTCCATGTCGACTTCAGCGGATGGCTCGGTGAACGGGAAGTACGAAGGACGGAAACGCACGGCCAGTTCTTTTTCGAAGAACACGCGCAGAAACTCTTCGATGGTGCCTTTCAAGTCGGCGAAATTGATATCGCGGTCGACCAGCAGGCCTTCGACCTGGTGGAACATCGGGGAGTGAGTGATATCGGAGTCGCTACGGTACACACGGCCTGGGCAGACGATGCGGATCGGCGGCTGTTTCGATTCCATGGTGCGGACCTGTACCGGCGAGGTATGGGTGCGCAGCAACATGTTGGCATTGAAATAGAAGGTGTCATGCATCGACCGGGCCGGGTGATGGCCTGGGATGTTGAGCGCTTCAAAGTTGTGGTAATCGTCTTCGACCTCAGGGCCTTCGGCAATGCCGTAGCCGATGTGGGTGAAGAACTGTTCGATACGTTCCAGAGTGCGAGTAACCGGATGCAGACCACCGGAGGTCTGACCGCGGCCAGGCAGGGTCACGTCAATGGACTCGGCGGACAGTTTGGCGGCCAGGTCGGCCTCTTCAAACAGTGCCTTGCGCGCATTGAGAACCTCTGTGACACGCTCCTTGGCAACGTTGATCAGCGCGCCGACTTGCGGGCGCTCTTCTGCCGGCAAATTCCCCAGGGTCTTCATCACCTGAGTCAATTCGCCCTTTTTGCCAAGGTAGTGAACCCGGATTTGCTCCAGGGCATTGATATCTTCAGCGCTTTGCACAGCCTCTAGTGCTTGAGAGACGAGCGCATCCAGGTTTTCCATGTACAGACTCCAGATACAAAATAGGGGAAGAGCTTGAAGGCTCTTCCCCTATTTATGACGTTTAACACCTGGCCCCACAGAGGTGAGGCCGGGTGACTGTCGGGGGTACTTAAGCCAAGGTGGCTTTAGCTTTCTCGACAATCGCAGCAAACGCCGCTTTTTCGTTCACTGCCAGATCAGCCAGAACCTTACGGTCGATCTCGATGGACGCTTTTTTCAGGCCGGCGATGAAACGGCTGTAGGACAGACCGTTGATACGTGCACCAGCGTTGATACGAGCGATCCACAGAGCGCGGAACTGACGTTTTTTCTGACGACGGTCACGGTAGGCGTATTGGCCTGCCTTGATTACCGCTTGCTTGGCAACACGGAATACGCGCGAGCGAGCGCCGTAGTAGCCTTTAGCAAGTTTCAGAATTTTTTTGTGACGTTTACGGGCAATGACGCCACGCTTTACACGAGCCATGAGTTACTTCCTCTATTCTTGACTAAAATTAACGAAGGCGCAGCATGCGCTCGACTTTTGCCACGTCAGACGGATGCAGCAAGCTGCTACCGCGCAGTTGACGCTTACGCTTGGTCGACATTTTAGTCAGGATGTGGCTCTTGAAAGCGTGCTTGTGCTTGATACCGTTAGCAGTTTTCAAAAACCGCTTAGCAGCACCACTTTTAGTTTTCATTTTTGGCATGTTCGGATACTCCGCATTCAGTTGATAAACATAATCAGAAGGCCTGCCGTGCCCTATTGATTACTTCTTCTTTTTCGGGGCGATGACCATGATCAGCTGGCGTCCTTCCATCTTAGGATGCTGTTCGACCGAACCGTACTCGAGCAAGTCACCTTCAACTCGCTTGAGGAGTTCCATCCCCAGCTCCTGGTGGGCCATCTCACGGCCGCGGAATCGCAAGGATACCTTGGCCCTGTCCCCATCACTCAGGAAACGTACCAGGTTGCGCAGTTTTACCTGGTAATCCCCTTCCTCCGTCCCTGGACGAAACTTGATTTCTTTAACCTGAATCTGCTTCTGGTTTTTCTTGGCCGCGGCAATCTGCTTCTTCTTCTCGAAGATCGATTTGCCGTAGTCCATCAGTTTGCAAACAGGGGGTACTGCATCGGCGGAAATTTCCACCAAATCCAGCTTGGCCTCTTCAGCCTTAAGAAGCGCGTCTTCAATTGACACAATCCCAAGCTGTTCACCTTCAGCCCCAATTAACCGAACCTCGCGTGCCGAGATATTCTCGTTGATCGGGGCTTTCGGTGCAGCTCGTTTATCTTGTCTCATTTCACGCTTAATAGTAATTACTCCGAATCTGGGCGACCACGCCGGGAAACCGCTTGCGCGAGAAACTCAGCGAACTGGGCGACGGGCATCGAGCCCAGGTCAGCACCTTCACGAGTACGCACAGCGACAGTCTGCATCTCGACTTCCCGATCTCCGATAACCAAGAGATAGGGAACCTTGAGCAAAGTATGCTCGCGGATTTTAAAGCCGATCTTTTCATTTCTCAAGTCAGACTTGGCACGAAATCCGCTTTCATTGAGGGTTTTTTCAACCTCGGCGGCAAAATCAGCCTGTTTATCAGTGATATTCATGATCACTGCCTGGGTCGGAGCCAGCCACGCGGGGAATGCACCCTCGTAGTGCTCGATCAGGATTCCGACGAAACGTTCGAACGAACCCAGGATCGCCCGGTGCAACATAACCGGGTGCTTGCGACTGTTGTCTTCGGAGACGTATTCGGCTCCCAGACGGACAGGCAGGTTAAAATCGAGCTGAAGGGTACCACACTGCCAGACACGGCCAAGGCAATCTTTCAGCGAGAACTCGATCTTCGGACCGTAGAACGCCCCTTCGCCTGGCTGCAGATCGTACGGCAAGCCAGCGCTATCAAGGGCTGCAGCCAGTGCCGCTTCAGCGCGATCCCACAGCTCATCGGAGCCGACGCGTTTTTCCGGACGAGTGGACAGCTTCATCTCGACGTCTTTGAAGCCGAAGTCGGCATAAACGTCCATGGTCAGCTTGATGAACGCAGCGGATTCAGCCTGCATCTGCTCTTCAGTACAGAAGATGTGAGCATCGTCCTGAGTGAAGGCGCGAACGCGCATGATGCCGTGCAGTGCACCCGACGGCTCGTTACGGTGGCAGGCACCGAACTCGGCCAGACGCATCGGCAGCTCGCGGTAGCTTTTCAGGCCCTGATTGAACACCTGCACGTGGCACGGGCAGTTCATCGGCTTGATGGCGTAGTCGCGGTTTTCCGACTGAGTGGTGAACATGTTGTCGGCGTAGTTGGCCCAGTGCCCGGATTTCTCCCACAGGCTGCGGTCAACGACTTGTGGAGTTTTGATCTCCAGGTAGCCGTTGTCGCGCTGAACCTTGCGCATGTACTGCTCGAGCACCTGGTACAGAGTCCAGCCGTTCGGGTGCCAGAACACCATGCCCGGCGACTCTTCCTGGGTGTGGAACAGGCCCAGGCGCTTGCCGATCTTGCGGTGATCGCGCTTCTCGGCTTCTTCGATGCGCTGGATGTAAGCCGCCAGTTGCTTCTTGTCCGCCCATGCGGTGCCGTAAACGCGCTGCAATTGCTCGTTCTTGGCATCGCCACGCCAGTAGGCGCCGGACAGCTTGGTCAGTTTGAAGGATTTCAGGAAGCGCGTGTTCGGCACGTGCGGACCGCGGCACATGTCGACGTATTCTTCGTGATAGTACAGGCCCATGGCCTGCTCGTTCGGCATGTCTTCGACCAGACGCAGCTTGTAGTCTTCGCCGCGAGCCTTGAACACTTCAATCACTTCGGCGCGCGGAGTGACTTTCTTGATCACGTCGTAATCTTTCTCGATCAGCTGCTGCATGCGCTGTTCGATGGCGGCCAGGTCGTCCGGCGTGAAAGGACGCTCGAAAGCGATGTCGTAATAGAAGCCTTCGTCGATGACCGGACCGATGACCATTTTGGCCGTCGGGTACAGCTGCTTGACCGCGTGGCCAACCAGGTGGGCGCAAGAGTGGCGAATGATCTCCAGCCCCTCTTCATCCTTTGGCGTAATGATTTGCAGCGAGGAATTGCTGTCGATGATGTCGCTGGCGTCGACCAGCTTGCCATTGACTTTGCCGGCCACGGTGGCCTTGGCCAGACCGGCACCGATGGATGCGGCGACCTCGGCTACGGAAACCGGGTGATCGAATGAACGTTGACTGCCGTCGGGAAGAGTAATAGTTGGCATGGCGCCTCCTCTCCTAGTGGTGACCCCTACCAAAGGTCACGTGGGTTGGGATGAGCCAGTACAAGATCCGATCCAGGCCATTCAATAACGAACGCCTGCCTTACAGCGGCAGGAGCCTTGCGGCCAACCGGAAAACCGAACCAGAGTGACTGGGATTCAAATCAGGGTTATTCGAGCCGCTGCCGCTACCGGGACGGAAGGTCATCCGGAGCCTGCAAACGCCCGAGCGAAGCATGCTAGCACAGATGAACGGTCATCGCGGTGGCAAGGTTTTCTGCTGGGGCAAATCAGGCATTTTTATGCCAGAGTGCTGAACTTGAACCCTGCTTTACCCCTCAGATAACAAGACATTGACCCAAAAGGAGCATCCCAGCATGCGTCTGAATCGTTTATTCGCCATCGTCGCACCCGTCGTCCTGTTGCTGCCGCTGGCTGCCCATGCCGATTGGCCAAAGGGCGAGCGCGAGAAATACATGGCTCAGTGCACTCAAGCGGCCACTCCGCAGATCGGCGCTGCGGCAGCCAAGTCACACTGCGCATGTGGTGCCGACGCGATCAAATCGTACCCGGCCAGCGACATTCAGTCGTTGATGGACAACAAGGCCAGCCCGGAACTGCAACAGAAGGCACTGGGCCAGATCGCCAAATGCAAGGCCAATGCACCGGCGAAAAAGTGAGAAAAAAGCCCTTGTGATCCGGCTCATCGCTGAAAAAAAGGGCCGGATTTCACCTTTTTCGTACGATTTATGCAGGTTTTACAGCTTTTTTTATTGTCTTTACTTTCGGCTGAAAGCCTTTTAAACCGGGGCTTTCAGCCACACGAAGCAACAAAGCAAACGCTACTGAAGGGCAAACAGCACACCCGGGGGGCTCCCAAAGCGAACATTTCGACTATGATACTCCGGTGTGCCCAGTTGGCCTGAGCAGCACAGTACTACTGAAAATATATGTTTCTTGGAGATACACCATGTCTAATCGCCAAACCGGCACCGTTAAATGGTTCAACGATGAAAAAGGCTTCGGCTTCATCACTCCTCAAGGTGGCGGTGACGACCTGTTCGTACACTTCAAAGCTATCGAAAGCGACGGTTTCAAAAGCCTGAAAGAAGGCCAGACCGTTTCCTTCGTGGCTGAGAAAGGCCAAAAGGGTATGCAAGCTGCACAAGTCCGCGCTGAGTAATTTTCAGCCGCACTAAAAAAACCCCGTCCATGTGACGGGGTTTTTTATGGGCGAAACAAAAGCCTGAAGCAATCAGCCGCAATTAACGCGGGTGACCACCAGATTGTTATCGGTGTTCAGGTTCAAGCGATCGGAGCGGTACTCCAGGGTCACCATGTCATCAGGCTTGAGGAACCGGGCGTTCTGCGCGCCTGCGCGGGTACGTGCCTGTTCCAGCAGTTCGGGCGAAGCCTTTTTGCCAATGGTGAATTCGGCAGCCTTTGCTTCACAACGGCTGTGGCCGGTGTCGGTCGCCACAGGGCCCTTTGCCGACTCGGTAGACGTACTGCTGCAACCGGCCAGCAGGGTGGCGGCCAACAAAGTACCCAATGACGCGAGCTTCCAAGGCATGAAGCCTCCTTTTTTCAATAGTTAAGCTGAGATCGTGCGACCGCCATTTTGGCGTTTGGTTTCAGAGCGGGCGCTATCGCCCTGCCCTCGATCCGGGCAGCGGCGAGTGTGCCTGAGCATCGGCATGCCGTTCATCACTCAATCGTGACTGAATATGAACGGCGATCAATAAACGTCGATGTAGTCGAAAGGCGGCTTCGGCCAGTTCTCCTTGAGCGCATTGAAGATCTGCATGACCCAGACCTCGTCGCTGGCCGCGACCAATCCGACATAACCGGAGCCCTTGGCCCAGGTCTCCAGGCGAAACAGCAACCCGTCGATGTCGGTGCCGCCCACAACACCCGACGAAATGTAGGCGATGCCGCCCTTGGTGACCCGCAGCTGGGTGTGTTCATCGTCGCTGGCAGAGGCCAGCAGCTGACGTACCGCTTCGAGGGTCAAGCCGTCAGGAGTGTTCAAATCGATCTGCACAGCACGGTCCTTGAAAATCCATCAAAGACCAAGTGTCGCATAGCCCTCCCCTCATGCCTAAGTCGGAGTGCCAAACGCCGCGCAAAATGGTTAACTCGACATTCAGACATCCCGATTTCACGAGCGCCATCATGACCACCGTAAGCATCGACGCCAACATCACAATCAAGTGGCCACAGGGCCACAGCTCTTACAGCCCGGGCAGCCCGGAAGAGTTGGCAATCATTGGTATCGATTTACTGGTCAAGGAACTGGGGACACAAGCCGCCCAGACATTCATCGCCCAGATACTCGAGAAATACCCCGCCGATTACATGGGCCTGACAGATAGCGAGTGAATGTAAAAACCCGCAGGCTGGCACCTGCGGGCGCAGGGCTTACTTCAGACGCGCCAGACGCTGGGTCAGCAAGTCGAAGAAGCCCTGAGCGTCGCCGCTTTCAACCCAGAAGGCATTTTTCGGTGCCTTCAGGCCGTCATACCAGTCGACGATGGTCTGGCCGAAGGTCGGCCCTTCGCGACTATCAACCACTACGTTGACCGAACGCCCGGTGAACAGCTCCGGCTTGAGCAGGTAAGCGATGACTGTAGCGTCATGCACCGGGCCACCCGGAATGCCGTAGTGCTCCATGTCGCCTTTGACGTACTCGTTGAGAATATCGCCCACCAGCTTGCTGGCATTGTTGTTCAGGGCGGCGATCTGCTTCAGACGCGCTTCACTGGTCAGAATCTTGTGGGTCACGTCCAGCGGCAGGTAGGTCAGCTTGACGCCACTTTTGAGCACCACTTCCGCAGCCTGAGGGTCGGCGAACAGGTTGAATTCGGCCACCGGGGTGATGTTGCCGCCGTTGAAGTGCGCACCGCCCATGATCACCACTTCCTTGATGCCCTGAACGATTTCAGGTTCCTGGATCAGCGCCAGGGCCAGGTTGGTCTGTGGACCGAGCATGGCGATGGTGATGCTGTGGGGTTTGGCGGTCTTCAGGGTATCGATCAGATAGTTGACCGCATTGCCTTCGGCCAGGCCTTTCTTCGGCTCGTGCACCGTGACACCCGACAAGCCTTCCTTGCCGTGAATGTTCTCGGCATAGATCGGCGTGCGCATCATTGGTTTCGGTGCGCCCGCGTAAACAGGCACCTCTTCGCGCCCTGCCCACTCACGGGCCAGACGCGCATTACGCGAGGTCTTGTCCAGACGCACGTTGCCAGCAACGGTGGTCAGCGCACGAATATTCAGCTCTTCAGGCGATGCCAGGGCAAACAGCAAGGCGACCACGTCATCGGCACCCGGATCGGTGTCGATGATCAAGTCGATCTTTTCCGCCGCTTGGGCGCTTGTTGCGGTAATCAGGGACAAAAGCAGCAGACTCCGAAGCAGATGATGCAGTTTCTGAGCATAGCGGTGCATAGCGCACTCCTTGTGCGTGGGAAGAACGGAACGTTAAAACGTTACTCCAGCCACCAAAACGATGTTGCAGTACGGCTGACATTCGCCTGTACGAACAATCGCCCGTGCTTGTCGGCTGAGTGCTTTGAATTGGTCATGACTGAGCAGTTCGCGCCGGCCCAGCGCACCTTCGGCATTCAGTTCATCCAGCGCGCTCAAGGCCGACGGTTTCTTGTCCAGAATCTCATGGGCCAGCACATGGCTTTCGACCTGCATTTCGCTGAGCACAACCTTCAAGGTACTGATGAAATCCGGAATGCCGTGAGTCAAGGCCAGGTCGATCAATTCGACGCCGGGTGGAACCGGCAGACCGGCATCGCCGATTACGACTGTGTCGCCATGGCCCAGGGAGGCGATCAGCCGCGACAGCGCGACGTTGAGCAAAGAAGTCTTTTTCATGGTGCTTTAAAGGCCTGTACGTCGGACAAGGTGGGAATCGAAGGTTGCGCGCCAGCCCGGGTGACCGACAGCGCTGCGGCGACCTGGCCGAAACGGATCGCATCGGCCTCGCTTTGGCCGGCCGCCAAGGCTGCTGCGAAACCACCGACGAACGTGTCGCCGGCTGCGGTGGTATCGACCGCCTTCACTTTCGCTGCCGGGAAATGCTCGAAGCGTGTGCCATTGGCCAATAGCGATCCCTGAGCGCCGAGAGTGATGATCACTTTGCCGGCGCCCATGGCAATCAAACGGGTGGCAGCAGTTTCGGCGCTGCTCAAGGAGTCCACCGGCAAACCGCTCAAGGCCGAGGCTTCGCTTTCGTTGGGTATCAGGTAATCGATGGCCGCATACCAATCCGCCGGCAGCGGGCGACTGGCCGGCGCCGGATTGAGAATCACGGTTTTACCCAGCTCACGACCGCGCTTCAGAGCATGGCCGACCGTCGCATCCGGCACTTCCAGCTGACAGATAATGACATCCGCCGCTTGTAACACCGCGTCGAAACGGTCGATCACTTCGGGCGTCAGCGCGCCATTGGCACCGGCAACAATCACGATCGCGTTCTGACTGTTGTCATCGACCACGATCAATGCCACACCGCTGGAATCTTCAACCGTACTGACCGCCTGGCAGTCGATCTGCTCGGCCAACAACGCCCCGCGCAGCGCTTCGCCATAGGCGTCGCTGCCGACACAACCGACCATCGACACCTGCGCCCCCAGCCGCGCCGCGGCCACGGCCTGGTTCGCGCCCTTGCCGCCGGAAACCGTGGCAAACGATTGGCCGATCAGCGTTTCACCACCACGGGGCAGCCGTGGCGCCCGGGTTACCAAGTCCATGTTCAGACTGCCTATTACCACTACTTTTGCTGGCATACATCACTCGTCAATTCTGTTTCTGCGGTGCTTTTGGTTTCAGCGGTATTGGGCGAACACACCGGCCAGCGGCGCAGTCGATTCTCGCAGGACAATACTGGGCGTCACGATGCGCTGATCGGTCGCCAGACCCGGTGTGGTAATCCTGCGCAACAGCACTTCGGCCGCCATCTCGCCAAGCTGCAGGATCGACTGGCCCACGGTGGTCAGCGCTGGATAGACGTAACGGCTCATCTGGATATCGTCGAAGCCAATCACCGACAGCTCGGTGGGCACACGAATATTGCGCTCGGCAGCGGCGCGCAACACACCGATGCCAATCATGTCGTTACCGGCAAAGATCGCGCTGGGTGGGTTCTTTTCCAAAAGGATCGCGGCGGCGTTGTAACCGCCCGTGCTGGTGAAGTCGCTCTCCAGCATGCGCTCGCGCGGCACTTCGACACCCGCCTCTTTCAAGGCGCGGCAATAACCGGCCAGACGCATTTGCGCCACGCTGGTACTTGCCGGCCCACCAATCGTGGCGATGTCGCGGTGCCCCAGATCCAATAGGTGCCGGGTCGCCAGATAGGCACCGTATTCGTGATCGATGCGCACCAGATCGGCATCGAGACCTTCGAGCCCACGGTCGACGATCACCATCGGCGTACGCACACCCGCCAAACCTTCGGCCAGTCCGCCATCCCCCCCGGCTGAGGCAACGATCAGGCCGTCAATGCGTTTTTCCAGCAGCACGCGAAGGTAGCTGCGTTGCTTGTCCGGGTTGTCGTCGGAGTTGCAGAGGATGACGCAATAGCCGTTGCGCTCGCAGTAATCCTCGATGCCTCGGGCCAACTCGGCGAAGTACGGGTTGAGGCTGTTGGGCACCAGCAGGCCGATGGTCGCGGTGGTTTTCGCTTTCAACGACCGGGCCACGGCACTGGGCACGTAGTCGAGGCTTTTGATCGCCGCTTCGACCTTGATCCGTACTTCCTCACTGACCGGCCGCGTCTTGTTCACCACATGGGAAACCGTGGTGTAGGAAATGCCTGCAAGTGCCGCTACATCCTTGATTGTTGCCATGACTCAGGTCCGCCGGCTTGCGCGCTGACTGCGATAAGTATCAAGCACCACTGCCACCACGATCACCGCACCGGTGATGATGCGTTTGGTGGGTTCGGTCGCGCCGATCTGCGCCAGACCGGCCGCCAGTACCGAGATGATAAGGACGCCAAAGAATGTACTGATGACCGAACCGCGTCCGCCCATCAGGCTGGTGCCGCCGATCACGACCGCGGCGATCACCTGCAGCTCCAGACCGGAGCCGGCATTCGGGTCCGCCGCTTCCAGGCGTGAAATCTGAAACAACGCAGCGATACCGGCCAACAGCCCCATCAGACTGAAGACCAGGATCTTGTAGGGCTTCGGATTGATCCCCGCCAGACGCACTGCCTCTTCGTTGGTGCCGATGCCGATCAGGTAACGACCGAACACCGTACGCGTCAGCACGGCCTGGGCGATGAAGATAATCAGCAAGGCAATGATGAATGACGGGGAGATGCCGAACGCGATCGGGTTGGACAGCCAGGCGAAGGCATCACCGATGTAGGCAGTGCGCGAACCGGTCATTTGATACGCCAGGCCCCGCGCCATTTCCAGCACGCCGAGGGACACGATGAACGACGGAATCCGCCAGGCCACGGTGATCGAGCCGGTGATGGTCCCGGCCAATGCCGCTACCGCCATGCCGAGCAAGGCCGCAGGCAAGACGCTCCAGCCCCAACCGAGAATCGCCACGCTGACCGCCGAGGCCGCGAGCGCCAGTACCGACCCCACCGACAAGTCGATACCGCCGATGATCAATACGAAGGTCATGCCGACCGCCAGCACCATCAAATCGGGAATCTGGTTGGCCAGGGTGCTGAAGGTGTCGTAGGACAGGAAATGGCTGCTCAGGACCGAGAACAGCGCGACCATCGCCAGCAAGGCACCGGCCAGGCCCAGATATGTGCCGAGTCCGTAAAAATTGCCACTACGTTTGCCGGCCAAAGATGCAGTATTCATGGAAGATCCCTAGGCGCTGCTTCGTTGAGCAACGCATCACGTTTTTGGTAGCCGGCGAAAGCGGCGGCAAGCAAATCATCCTGGGTCCAGCTGTCACGTTCGAAGGTGTCGATCAGACGCCCTGCCGACAGCACACCGATGCGATCGCAGATCAGCATCAGTTCGCGCAAGTCGCTGGACACCACTACCAGCGCTTTGCCCTGACGGGTCAACTCACCGAGTAATGCGTAGATATCGAACTTGGCGCCGACGTCGATGCCACGGGTCGGCTCGTCGAACAGCATCACCGTGCAGTCGCGCTCCAGCCAGCGGCCGATCACGACTTTCTGCTGATTGCCGCCGGACAGTTCCGAGACCAATTGCGTCGGGCTGGAACTGCGAATGCGCATCGCGTTGATCTGACGCTGGGCCAGAGACATCTCGTCACCGTTATTGACGAAGCCACCGCTGGAAATCACCGGCATATTGCCCAAGGCGATGTTGGCGCTGATCGATTGCGTCAGCAGCAGGCCTTCGCCTTTGCGGTCTTCGGTGATCAGGGCGATGCCGTGACCGACCGCGTCGGCTGGCGAACGAATACTCACCACCTGAGCCGACGCCCCCAGCGCGACGGTGCCGCTGTCGGCTGTATCGGCGCCGAAGATCAGGCGCAGTAACTCAGTGCGCCCTGCCCCGATCAAACCGGAAATTCCGAAAATTTCGCCGGCGCGCACTTCGAAGGACACATCGCGGACTTTGTCGGAACGGGTCAGCCCTTTGACCGTCAAGGCCGGCGCGCCGATCTTGCGCGGCCCCATGTCGATGTGCTCGCCCAACTCACGGCCGACCATCAGGGTGACCAGTTGCTCGCTGTTGTAATTGGCCATTGGCTCGACACAGACCAGGTTGCCGTCGCGCAATACCGCGATGCGCTGGGCCACCCGAGCCAGCTCTTCGAGGCGGTGGGAAATGTAGATGATCGACACGCCACGAGCCTGCAGTCGAGTGATCTGCTCGAACAGCATTTCGACTTCACGGGCCGTGAGCATGGCTGTCGGCTCGTCGAGAATCAGCACGTGGCAATCGCCGATCAGATTGCGGGCGATCTCCACCATCTGTTGATGGCCGATACCCAGTTCGCCAACCAACGTATCTGGATCGATGGCGTCCAGGCCGACCTGGGCCATGGCCTCGATCGCAGCCTTGCGCAGTTGCTTGCGGCTTATCCAGCCACCGTGGCTGGGCAGGTTGTCGAGAAACAGGTTTTCCGCCACCGACAACGTCGGCAACAGATTGAGTTCTTGCATGACCATGCGGATGCCCAGCTCTTCGGCCTGGCTCCGGCTCCCAGGACGGTAATCCTGCCCCTGGAATTGCATCTGGCCGATGGTCGGCGTGACCAGTCCGCCAATGATTTTCGACAGCGTGCTTTTGCCGGCACCATTCTCGCCGGTCAGCGCCAGCACTTCACCGCGCATCAGCGTCAGGTCGATACCGGTGAGGACGGGTTGGGCATAGGTTTTACCGATACCGCTGACCGAGAGGACAGCGTTCGGGGCGCAAACGGACATAAAAACTCTCCATGTGCTCGCCCCAAGAGGCGAGCACCGTTGTGTCGCCAGAAGGACTACTTGGTAACCAGCTCTACCGGAGTTTCGATGACGCCATTGACGCCGCTATCGACTGTCTCGCCCTTGATGATTTTCAGCGCAGTCTCAATGCCGAACACTGCTTGCCGGGCAGCAAACTGGTCGGCGGTGGCCAGGACGCGGCCATCCTTGAGCATTGGCTTGATGGCGTTGATGTTGTCGTAACCGACCACTTGCACCTTGCCGGCCTTGCCCGCCGCGCGCACGGCAGATACTGCGCCGACGGCCATGCTGTCGTTGCCGGCCAACAGGGCCTTGATGTTCGGGTATTCGCTGAGCATCGACGAGGCAACCTTGCCGCCCTTGTCGATTTCCCAATCGCCGGACTGCAGGGACACGACTTTGATCTGCGCCGCCTCCATCGCATCCTTGAAGCCCGCCGTACGCTGCTGGGCGTTGGTGGTGGTGGAGACGCCTTCGATGATGCCGACTTCGTCACCAGCCTTCAGCTGTTTGGCCAGGTACTCACCCACCAGACGCGCGCCTTTGCGGTTGTCCGGACCTACGAACGGAACGGTGATGTTTTTACTTTTGACCACGGCCGGGTCCAGCTGGTTATCGATATTGATTACGGTAATGCCGGCATCGACTGCTTTCTTGATGACCGGGACCATGGCCTTGGAGTCTGCCGGGGCGATGACCAATGCGTTGACCTTGGACAAAATCATTTGCTCGACGATACGCGTCTGGCCGGCCGTGTCCGTTTCGTCCTTGATGCCGTTGGAGATCAGTTCGAAGTCACCGGAGTGGTCTTTCTGGTAGGACTTGGCGCCGTCTTCCATGGTCAGGAAGAATTCGTTGGCCAGGGATTTCATGACCAGTGCGACTTTAGGTTTTTCCGGGGTTTCGGCGAAAGCCGAAGAAACAGGCAAAGCGGCGGATGCGGCAGCCAGCATTGCGACAGCGAGAAGACGTCCAGCGAATGGCAGCTTCATGGGTTCACTCCGATCTTATGATTATTCTGAGCAACGCTTGCGCTGAAGGAGCCCTGGACTCTGACCCTCGCTGGATCCAGCCATCGAAGGCGACCGCGCAAACGTTTGCGTAGACCGAACTATGCGAACCCTGTCGGGATTTGTCAACGACCCGTTCTGTGTCTCGGTCGGCCCTTTTACATCACGCCGTGGTGCTGACCAGATTGCCACTGCTGGAACCCTTGGCCAGCTCTTTGACCAGATTGCCTGTCACTTGCGCGAGCGCACCGCTGGTATCGGCGATTTGCCCCTGAATCGACATGACCGCGGTGGCTTTGGCATCCGGAGTCGGATAATTCGCTGCCTGAGCGGCCGCCAGTTGCTGCTGCTGTTCGCGCAGCTGCTGCTGCAGTTCCTGCATGCGCTTGAGCAGTACCTGCACCGCAATACTTTGATTGCTGCTTTTTTCGGATTTGGCTTCGCCCTGAGTCTGCGCAGCCCCACCGGCTCTGACTTGGTTGTCGCTCCCCTCCTGTTCACCCAGCGCTTGGGCCGAGGCGTCGGAGGTCGCTTCACTCAAGGCATTGATGGTCGCCGGGGACTTGCCCGCGATAGTGATTGCGCCTGCATTTGGAAAACCGACAGTAAACGACATATGAACTCCTGGAAAAGATCCCTTTAAAGGAGCATCGACCTGCGCGGGGGTTTCTTTAGCACTGATTTCCGATTTTGCAAGTCGACTGTCTCAATGAAGGTCGGAGAGCCGAACGTAAAAGCTACATATGTTCGGAAACCCGGACAACCGAGTGCGGATACTTTTCCAGACGTTTCAATAATTCATATAAGAATCATAAGGTTAAAAGATCTTATTGTTGAATATCAGGCTGGTACAGATCCTGCTCTTCTCCTACACCCCCGGCGTTCAGATCTGCTTGGGGGCGTGTCTAGATGAACCTGCATCCGCAACGTTTCACTACGAGAGAAAACAATAATGAAATCTGCCTTCAACACTTTTATTCCGGGCGCTTTGGCCCTGCTATTGCTTCTGCCCACCGCCCTTCAGGCAAAAGAAGTCGAAACCCAACAGAAACTGGCAAACGTGGTGATCCTGGCCACCGGCGGCACGATTGCTGGCGCGGGAGCCAGTGCCGCGAATAGCGCCACCTACCAAGCGGCGAAAGTCGGTATCGAACAATTGATCGCAGGGGTTCCGGAACTGAGCCAATTGGCCAACGTTCGCGGCGAACAGGTCATGCAGATCGCGTCCGAAAGCATCACCAACGACAACCTGCTGCAACTGGGCCGTCGCGTGGCTGAGCTGGCCGACAGCAAAGACGTCGATGGTATTGTCATCACCCACGGCACCGACACACTGGAAGAAACCGCTTACTTCCTCAACCTGGTGGAAAAAACCGACAAGCCGATCATCGTTGTAGGCTCCATGCGCCCTGGCACCGCCATGTCGGCCGACGGCATGCTGAACCTGTACAACGCCGTCGCCGTGGCCAGCAGCAAAGACGCGCGCGGCAAAGGCGTACTGGTGACCATGAACGATGAAATCCAGTCGGGTCGCGATGTCAGCAAAATGATCAACATCAAGACCGAGGCATTCAAAAGTGCCTGGGGCCCACTGGGCATGGTGGTCGAAGGCAAATCCTACTGGTTCCGACTGCCAGCCAAGCGTCATACCATGGACTCGGAATTCGACATCAAAACCATCAAGAGCTTGCCTGACGTCGAAGTTGCCTATTCCTATGGCAACGTCAGCGACACCGCCTACAAAGCCCTGGCTCAATCGGGCGCCAAAGCCATCATCCACGCCGGTACCGGCAATGGCTCGGTTTCGGCTCGCGTGGTTCCCGCCCTGCAAGCCCTGCGCAAGGACGGCGTACAAATCATTCGTTCTTCCCACGTCAACGCCGGTGGTTTCGTACTGCGTAACGCCGAACAGCCTGACGACAAGTACGACTGGGTTGTGGCTAACGACCTGAACCCGCAAAAAGCCCGCATCCTGGCCATGGTCGCACTGACCAAGACCAACGACAGCAAAGAGCTGCAACGGATGTTCTGGGAGTACTGATTCGCCCTCGCCCGACCTGTTCTGGTCGGGCATCGCTGCCACCACTCGCCAGTCTTGGTGAGTGGTTCACGACCTTTCCGATAAAAAAATCCCCATCGTCCTACACCAAACGGAAAAAACTACTGTCAGAGGATTTTCTTGAATTTTAAGCAGTTGCGAAAATGCTTACAGTTAAATACTGTATGCACGTACAGCTTAATAAGGATAATTCCGTGGCCACTCCCTCTGTCTCTCCTGACGCCTATGAACGCCTGGGTATGCGCGTTCAGAAAATCATCAATTCCCCCACCGCCCAGAAAGCCAAAGCTGCTCTGATCTTCCGTCTTCCAGACGAACCCGTGGATGAGTGGGAACGCTTGCTCGAAGAAATCGACGAGAACGACAACGTCACCCTCGCCCATCGCGACGATGGCGGTGTGCAGATTTTCTGGGTTGTGCCGAAGGAAGATTGAGTCAATGAGTGCCCGCTGGTTTGCTTTGCTGCTTCTGTTCATCACCCTCGGCGCCCAGGCTGGCGCCCCACGCACCTTCAACGAAGCCAAGAAAGTCGCGTGGAAGTTGTACGCTCCGCAATCCACCGAGTTTTATTGCGGCTGCAAATACACCGGCAACCGCGTGGACCTCGCCGCCTGCGGCTATGTGCCGCGTAAAAACGCCAAGCGCGCCTCGCGCATCGAGTGGGAACACATTGTCCCGGCCTGGCAGATCGGCCATCAACGCGAATGCTGGCAACAAGGCGGTCGCAAGAACTGCACGCGGTACGACCCGACCTATCAGAAAGCCGAGGCCGATCTGCACAATCTGGTGCCAAGCATCGGCGAGGTGAATGGCGATCGCAGCAACTTCAGCTTCGGCTGGTTGCCCGTGCAATCGGGTCAATACGGTTCGTGCCTGACACAGGTCGACTTCAAGGCGAAGAAGGTCATGCCCCGCCCTTCCATTCGCGGCATGATCGCCCGGACTTACTTCTACATGAGCAAGCAGTACGGCTTGCGCCTGTCAAAACAGGATCGGCAATTGTATGAAGCCTGGAACAAGACCTATCCGGTACAGGCCTGGGAACGTCAGCGCAACCAGAGCGTGGCGTGCGTGATGGGGCGTGGCAACGAGTTTGTCGGCCCGGTAGACATGAAAACCTGCGGCTGACCGACCGCTGAAAACACAAAGGCCTGGGGCATCACACCTCAGGCCTTTGTTCGTTTCTAGCCGTTTTTGTTTATTGAGCCGTCGGATGTTCGACCACCAGCGCCTCGATATTCCTTTTCTTTGCCCGGGTGAGCGCTGCCGTCACCTCAGCTTGCTTGGCTTGTGCCTCGGTTTTCGAATTGAACGGCCCTATCAGGATACGAACTTTTCCGTTCTCCCTGATGACGCTGGAAACGAAGCTATGCTCAATCAACCAGCCGCTCAGGTCGCTGACCGCCTGGGGGGTTTCGCCACGCACCTCGACGTCCCATTGCGGACCGGTTGTCGCCGCGGGTACGGAAGCGACTGTCGGTTGCGGCTTTTGCGCGTTAACCCCCTTACCCTCATCGCACCCGGCCAACGTCAATACTGCGATTACCAAGGCCATTTTGCGCACAACGCTTCCCTCTGGATGCTGAAAGCGGCGATTTTAACACTTATGGATCCTGCTCGAGCGCCGCAAAATGGGCGCAAAACAACGAGAATGATGGTTGCGGCCTCTGTATAGTTACGCCTTGGGAATTAATGCAGCATCTGCGCGTCAGAAAGAGGCACCCAAACTGCGAGACTTCGCACTAATCTATACCTATACCGACCTCTGCACTGTCCGAATCAGGTGCCCTACAAAGCAATCAAGGAGAAAACCATGCTGATACTCACCCGCAAAGTCGGTGAAAGCATAAACATCGGTGACAACATTACGATCACCATTCTGGGCGTTAGCGGCCAGCAAGTCCGGATTGGCATCAACGCCCCGAAAGACGTTGCGGTGCATCGCGAAGAAATCTATCAACGCATTCAGGCCGGCCTGACCGCCCCAGACAAACCGCAAACCCCCTGAATCCTGCTGTGGTCAGTAGCCAGCCCATTCTGCCTCGAATAACGGCTGGCTAAAGATTCAAGCACCGCATCATCGCCTTCTGCCCAGCCTCTTTGCGATACCGTCGCAACGTGGAGCCGATACTACCGCCCATCTCATGCCATGACTGTCAGACGTTTCGGATTTACTGCGAGAAAGAGCCTCCTCCTTCGTGGCTAACCAAACGTTACCCCACGCGCCATGCCCGTGGCGGCCACGACCATCAGTATCAGCAGCAGCGCTTCGATATGACTGATACGGGCAAACAGTGTTGCGCGCCCGGTATTGATCGCCACCCCACGCCCCAGCGCAATCCGCCATTTGATCAGCGCCACCATCGGCGCAATTTCAAGCAACAGGATAAGGACGAAGAGCGTCATTTTGAGATGAAACAGCGGTTGGTGAAGATAGTAATCAGTGCCTTTTTCATACCCGCCAAAAGCTCGCATCCCACCCGTGACCAAGAGAATGACTGCAGAGATCCCCCACAGATTATCCGCAACCAAAACGCTGCGCGCCTCCCCCACCCCGGCAATCAGACGACGTAAAGCCGTACCGCGGGTCAGTACCGCCCAGAAGCCCAGTGCAAAGGCCAAGAGGTGAATCGCCGCCAGAAACCAGTGAGCCAGCATCGACATACTCCTTACAGACGAAGTTGAAACAGCCCTACAGTAGTAGTTCATCGGAGGATATTTGCCCAAAGCACGTGGCTCCGCTGATACACCGCCATCGACATGAGGTCACTATGCGTAAGGATTACCTGGCTTTCTTTATCTCGCTGTTCCTGTCCCGGCTGGCTGACCAGATCCTGCTGTTCATCGTCCCGCTGATTGTCTTTCAGACCACCAACAGTGTCTCTTTGGCCGGCCTAGCTTTTTTTGCCGAGTCGTTGCCGCGCTTTCTGGCATTTCCCGTATGCGGTGCACTGTGCGACAAGTTTTCGCCCATTCGCATCCTACACATCAGCCAGGTCTACCGTGCAGCGGCCTGCGTCGCAGCCGTGGCACTGTATGGCGTGTTTGATGGCATCTACTGGATCGTGATTCTGTCCGTGCTGTGTGGCGTGTTGACCACCCAGGGCATCATGGCCCGCGAAGTGGTCATGCCCTACATTTTCAAGCAATACACCTACACCAAGACCCTCTCCTATTCGCAGATCGCCGATCAGACCGGGCTGGTGCTTGGCCCACTGGTCGCGGCGCTGATGCTGGAAGTCTGGGCGTGGCACTGGGTGGTGCTGGGGATTGCCGGGCTGTTTCTGCTGGCTGATCTGGCGATGCTGATCTGGCAACGCACCAGCTCGATTACTCTGGAGTCGTTCGAACAACATCAGGACATCTGGCTGCAACCGCTGCGCATTGCATTCGGGCATATTCGCGACCTGGCGGAACTGCGGAAGGTGATCAGCCTGGCGGTGGGCGTGAACCTGATCATCGGTATAACCCTGGCCACATCAGCAGCCATGGTGATCGGCCAATACAGCGCCAGCAAAGACTTTTATGCAGGGCTGCAAGCCGCTGGGGCGGTGACCACCATTGTCATTCTGTTCTTCCTGGCGCGGGTGACCTTACCGATGAGAGTACTGGGAGTCGTTTCTTATACGATGATTGCCGCCGGCGCTCTGACCACTGCCTTCAGTCCGAACGCTTGGGGGTATGCCATCGGCTTCCTGCTGATCGTCGGTTTCGACAAGATGTTCAACTTATACATACGCAGCATCCGCCAGCAGGTGATTCCACCCAAGGACTTCGGCAAGACCGTGGGCGTCATTACCTTGCTGAACAATCTTTCTCAACCATTGGCCGGATTGCTGATCGCCTTGTTGGCCGCCCCTCTGGGAGCACAGAAAGTCATTCTGCTGCTGGCGGTGATCACTGGCTTGATCGGGGTGGGCGTGGCGTTTTTTGCCAGGGCGAGCAATGCAACTGCTGTCCCGGTGCCCGATTCAATTGGCAAATAGCGGGCGCAAAAAAGCCGGGATCCTGATGGATACCCGGCTTTTGAGAATTTTGGACTTAATCTGTTCTTTTTGAAGTCGAAGTGCGAGCGTTGCTTAATCCTTTCGCATTGTGATCACCGGGCGTAGAGGCCGAAATGGCAGAAGCCTTCGTTACTCCTCGCGTATCCCGGGAATTCGCAATGCCCGAAGTCACCGAACCATGGCCGCTATCACCATTACGATCGTTACCGTAGTGGTTGCCACTGAGACCACGGTCGCGTACAGCTTTGCCTGCGTGATCACTGCTCAAGCCATTGCCGTGGCCATTGCTGACGCCGCCGGAATGGCCGGAACCACCGTGGCCACCACCGTTACCACCACCATTGCCACCGCCGTTACCACCACCATTGCCGCCGCCGTTACCACCACCACCACCACCACCACCACCACCATCTTTCGCGTAGGCGGAACTCATGATGGACAGGTCAGCGGGCAATAATGGGGCGGCCGCAAGCATCATCACGCATGACATGACGGCTGCAAAACTCTTGTTTTTTAATAACATGGGGAGGTTCCGTGTGGTTGATATTGCACGGAGTAATTGACTGTTTCGGTGGCACACAGTTCAAAAGCCGACGACCAGCGGGCAGGCAATGTGCAATTATCGAAAAAATGCACATTGCTTCCCGTGATTTACAGGTCGTTATGCTGCGAGGACGCGATTGAATTGGTCGGTTTCATCAATCGAATGCGCCATTGAGAACCTCGTAGATGATCCCGGTAGCGATCGCCACCAATATCAAGTCAGTGCCAGCCTGGCGCCACTCGTAGCCATCGTAATGCGGAAGCCTGCCGAGCAATCGGCCATCGAGTTTTTTGGCGATTCCCGGCGGTAGCGGTTTTCCACGGGCGAGGTTTTTTTGAATGCCGGGTGGCAAGGCGGGCCCGGGGCTCCAGTAGTCGCGATAACCACCCACGATGCCAAGGACACTACCGTGGTTGATGCTCGGGCCGTGACTCCAATCGTCCCCCCCTGAACCTTTGCCTTTGTTTCCGTGGCTGGCGTTGCCATGGTCCTGGATGTTTTGTGGATTTCCCTTGCCGCTTCCCTGGCCCTTCCCGTTTCCCGGGTCGGCCAATGCAGTCATTGAACCGGACGCCAAGGCAAGACACGTCATAGCGGTAATCAACGAGCGAGATCTAAACATATCCGTTCTCTCAGAAAGGGGATGGCCCCTGCAATGTATAGACGGTTATGGCTGCGTTAGTTCAGAAACTCTGCTCGCTGGAGGTGGGCCATCGGCTCAAGTTAAATCGCAAAGAACAAAAAAGGGCCCACCTTTCGGTGAGCCCTTCTAGACCGCCCAGCAGAGCGGATTTTGTTTGGTAGGCGCGATTGGACTCGAACCAACGACCCCCACCATGTCAAGGTGGTGCTCTAACCAACTGAGCTACGTGCCTGCTGTGAGGCGGCATTCTACGGAATTCCGGAGGGGTGTCAACACCTTTTTTTCACCTAACCCTATGAATATGCAAAATATTTAATTTTGCTGTGGCAAAGAAGATTTTCCGGTGGCTGGCGGTCATTTTTTAACTCGGGTAGGATCGATGCACTCGTAAAATATATTAAACAGAGGCTGCAGGATGGCGAACACTCCCTACCCAGAGTCCTATTACGCCGCGTCGGCTAATGCAGCGCCGCCGCGCCCGGCCTTGCAGGATGATGTAGAGACTGATGTCTGTGTCATCGGCGCCGGTTATACCGGCCTGTCCTCTGCCCTGTTTCTGCTGGAGAACGGTTTTCGGGTAACAGTCCTGGAAGCCGCCAAAGTGGGTTTTGGCGCATCGGGGCGCAACGGTGGCCAGATCGTTAATAGCTACAGCCGTGATATCGATGTGATCGAGCGCAGTGTCGGTCCCAAGCAAGCTCAGCTGCTGGGGCAAATGGCGTTCGAGGGTGGACGGATCATTCGTGAGCGGGTGGCCAAATACAACATCCAGTGCGACCTGAAGGACGGCGGTGTGTTCGCCGCCATTACCGCCAAGCAGATGGGCCACCTGGAATCCCAGAAGCGCCTGTGGGAGCGTTTCGGTCATACGCAACTTGAGCTATTGGATCAGCGACGCATCCGTGAAGTGGTGGCTTGCGATCAATACGTCGGCGGCATGCTCGACATGAGCGGCGGGCATATTCATCCGCTCAACCTTGTCTTGGGCGAGGCAGCAGCCGTGGAGTCGCTGGGCGGCACCATTTACGAGCAGTCGCCAGCGGTGCGCATCGAGCGCGGCGCCAATCCGGTGGTGCATACGCCTCAGGGCAAGGTCAGGGCCAAATTCATCATCGTCGCCGGCAATGCTTATATCGGTAATCTGGTGCCGGAGCTGGCGGCCAAGTCGATGCCCTGCGGGACTCAAGTGATCGCCACTGAACCCTTGGGCGATGAATTGGCCAAGCGCCTGTTACCCCAGGACTACTGCGTCGAAGACTGTAACTATCTGCTCGACTACTACCGCCTGAGCGCTGACAAACGCTTGATTTTCGGCGGCGGCGTGGTCTATGGCGCGCGCGATCCGGCGAACATCGAGGCGATCATTCGACCGAAAATGCTCAAGGCCTTCCCGCAGCTCAAGGACGTGAAAATCGATTACGCCTGGACCGGCAATTTCCTGCTGACCCTGTCGCGACTTCCTCAGGTCGGACGACTAGGCGACAACATCTACTATTCCCAGGGTTGCAGCGGCCACGGCGTAACGTATACGCACCTGGCGGGCAAGGTACTGGCCGAAGCATTGCGCGGTCAGGCTGAGCGTTTTGATGCCTTTGCCGACTTGCCCCACTACCCATTCCCTGGCGGGCAATTGCTGCGTACACCGTTCGCTGCGTTGGGCGCCTGGTATTACGGATTGCGGGACAAGTTCGGATACTGATCGATAGAGGTGGAAAGGTGCCAGCGAAGGCGTCATCACGTACGCCTTCGCCGGCAAGCCTGACTCCTGCGAAAGCGGTTCATTCACTGGCATTACGCTGAATGCGCCCCTTCGCTGATTCAGAAGTCGACTGTCGCTGAAAGCAGGTAGGTGCGCGGTGTCGCGAGCGTCAAGCCAGGCTCGCTGTCATCCGAGGCCCCGGCCGAACTCCAGTAGCGTTTGTCCGCCACGTTCTCGACATTGGCACGCAGGGTGATGTTCTTTTCATCGATCTTGAACGCGTAGCGTGCACCCACGTCGAAACGCTCCCAGGCGTCGATTTCCTTGTTGTTGGACTGGTCCAGATACTGCGAGCTGGAATAGAGGCCGCGACTGGTCAGGGTCAGGCCCTGTACGGTCGGCACATCCCACTCGGCGCCCAGATTGACGTTGTATTTCGGCGTGGCTGGCGCCCGGTTGCCGTCATAGGTGCCATTGGTGGTATTGGTCAACTCGCTGTCGATGTACATGACACCGCCGAGCAGGCGAAAGCCTTTGAGCGGTTCACCGAACACACTCAGCTCCACACCCGTGTTCTCACGCTTGCCGTTCGGGCCAAAAACCCTCGTCGTGGCGTTGGTCTCATAGGCCGGCTGCTTGATCCGGAACACCGCGGCGGTCACGGCGAACGCACCCGCGTCATACTTGGCGCCAACCTCGACCTGGCGGCTGATGAACGGCGGGAATATCTCGTCCTCGTTCACCGAGGTCGACGGCGCGATCTTGCCCTGGCTCAGGCCCTCCATGTAGTTGGCATACAGCGACAGCTTATCGGTTGCCTTGAACAGGATGCCGCCTGACGGAGAAACCTTTTCCTCATCGTAAGCCGTGGCGCCTTTGACGTTATCCGCCCAGTCGTCAACCTTTACGCGCTGCCAGCGGGCGCCGAGGGTCAGCAGCAGCCGGTCATCGAAGAAACCCAGAGTGTCGGACAACGCCACGCCGCTGAAGCGGTTCTCGGTGTAGACCTTCGAATCGAGCCGAGTGGGCCTGCCAGGAGTTGGTGTTTCCACCGGGTCGTAGAGGTTGCTGCGGGCCGCGGCATAACGGGCGCCGCCATTTTCGAAATCCATGTAGAAATAGCTCGCGGCCAGGTTGACCTCATGGCTCACCGGGCCAGTATGAAACCAGTTGCGCACCCCTGCCGTGGCCGTCCGGACATTTTCGTCACGGGTGAAGTCTCGCGGCTGAACGCTGAAATCGCCGGCGTCGTTGGTGACGGCAACGGCATGCCGGAGAAAGTCATGGTTGCTTTTACGCGCGCCCACACCGCCGTACAGCATGACGGAATCGCTGACATCGAATTCGCCGTTCACCGCCCCGAAAGTGTCGTTGGTACTCGCCTTGCTCCAGGGTTGCGCATAGTTGTCGCGCACATCGTTCGCATTCGGCACCTTGGCATTGGCGCCGACCTGCACGCGCTCCTGCGGGGCGTCGGTATCACGCTCGGTGCGCCCGATGTCCGTCGAGAGTCGCAGGCGTTCACCGCGAAAATCCAGGCCCAGCACGGCCATCTCGCGATCGACACTCTGGTGATCCCATTCGGTGTCGCCGGACTGCTTCACGCCGTTGAAACGAATACCGAATTTGTTGTCCTCACCGAAGCGCCGACCAACATCCACAGCACCGCCGACCTGGTTGTCGGAAGCGTAGCTACCGGTAAACGAAGTGATGGGCTTGTCGGTCGCGCGCTTGGGCACCACGTTGATCCCGCCCCCCACACTGCCCCGCGGCGATATGCCGTTGATGAGCTGGCTCGGGCCTTTGATGATGTCGACGCGGTCGGCCATCTCCATGTCGATCGTATAGGTCGGCAGGACGCCGTAGAGACCGTTGTAGGCGACATCACTGTTGAACAGGCTGAGCCCGCGAATGGTGAACTGCTCATAACGCCCACCCGCCGGGTTGGTGGCGCGAACCGAAGGATCACTGGCGATCAGGTCGCCCAAGGTACGAGCCTGCAGGTTTTTGACCGCCTCGCCGGTATAGGTGGTCATGCTGAACGGCGTTTCCATAAAGTCTTTCGAGCCCAGCAAACCTTGCGAACCGCGGCGCGCGACCTGGCCGCCGGCATACACCTCGCCGTCCGCCCCGCCCGTGGCACCGAGAATCGAGGTGGGGGCCAGTTGCAAGCTGCTGCCTTCTGGCGCCGGGGTCAGGATGTAGGCCTGTTCGCCCACCGGCTGCAGCTGCAGACCAGAACCCTGCAATAGCCGGGCAAAGCCCTCCTCGACCGCGAATTCGCCGGAAAGACCCGGGCTGGTGCGACCGCCCACCAGCGCCGGATCGACCGAGAGATTGACGCCAGACAGACCCGCAAACCGGGTCAGCGCATCGCTCAGGCTACCGGCAGGCACCTGATAATTGCGCCGGGCACTGTCTTCGGCCCAACTGGCAGTGATGAACAACGGACTGGCACTCAGGCCCAACAACAGGCTCAGGTGCAACAACGGACGCAGGCGCGAAGAAGCCGGACGCGGACAGCAAGGTATTACTGCGGGCATTGAAATAGCTCTCTTGATTCGTTCACATGCCTTGAATGACAAGCGAGTCGAAAAAAGGGGACAGGCTTCACACACTATTTTTGCGCGGCAGCAACGTCACCCAATAACGGGTACGTGAATGCACCTCCAGCGGCAGACTGGCCGCGAGCAACGCGAGGACGCGATCGGTGTCGTCCAGGCGGAAACTGCCGGTGACCCGCAACGCTTCAAGCTCCGGCTCCCAACGCAGCACACCCGGTCGATACGTGCCGAGTTCGCGCAGGAAATCTCCCAGCGGCTGGTTTTTCGCCATCAGCACGCCCTCTCGCCAACCCGGCGCAAGCACATCGAATGGGCTGATCGGCCCGACGCCGACGGCTTGAAGACTGACTTGTTGACCACTGCGCAAAGCCGACACCGACCCCTGCAAGGGCTGCAATTGCACGGCGCCGTTGTACACCGACACGCGGCAACCGCGCGCTTCCTGACGAACACAGACTTCGCTTTGGCTGACGATGATCTGTCCAAACTTCGTTTGGATCGTCAGCGGCGACGCACTCGGGACCTTCAGCGACAGTTCGCCCTCAATCAGCTTCAAGCGACGGCCCTGCAAATCCACATCGACGGCACTGGCCGTGTTGAGCTGCAAGGAACCGCCATCAGCGAGCTGCACCTTTTGGCGCTCTCCGGTGGCCGTATGCAGATCAGCTCGCCAGACATCCAGGGGCAATTGTCGGCTGATCAGCCAAGCGGCCGGCACCAACGCCACCGCACCCAATGCACGCTTGAGCACTACACGCCGACCCGGCTCGGGGCGATCCAGACTTTTGAGCGCTAACGCTGAAGGCAAACTGGCAAACCGCTGACGCAAGGCTTGAGCCTTCTGCCAAGCCTGCTCGTGACTGACGCAACTGTCACGCCAACGCTGCAGATTCGCACGATCCTGCTCGTTGGCACTTCCAGATTCCAGCAAGGCGAGCCACTGCGCGGCAGCTCGCACCGCCTGACGGGCATCGGGCACCGGGTTCACAGCTCCACCAACAGGCAATGCTCATAGGCTTGCGCCATGTAGCGTTTGATCGTGCGCTCCGATACCCGCAGGCGCTCGGCGATTTGCTGATAGTTCAAACCTTCCAGCTGACTCCAGAGAAACGCCCTACGCACCGCCGCTGGCAGTCCATCGAGCAGTTCATCCAGGGCTTGCAGGGTTTCGAGCAACAACCAACGCTGTTCGGGCGATGGCACACAGTCTTCCGGCAATGCCGCCAGTGCCGTCAGATAAGCCTGCTCAAGGCTTCGTCGTTTATAGAAATTACTCAGCAGGCGTTTGCCCACGGTCAGCAGATAGGCACGGGGCTCTTGCAGATCGGCAATTCGTTGAGAGCTGGCGAGCAAACGCAGGAACGTATCCTGGCTCAGGTCCGCCGCATCACAGCCATTGCCCATGCGTCTTCTCAACCAGCCTTCCAGCCAGCCACGGTGATCGCGGTACAGGTCGTGGAAGGTTTGCTCCTTCGGCATCGCCGCATCACTCATCTCAAGAAGCCCTGTGCCAAGGAGTTGTCGTAAATGAGAGTGATTCTAATTAATGTCGGAGCTGTGAACCAAGTCCTTTATGCGATTGGGGCGCAGAAAGGTTGGCCGGGAAGGACATGAGAGAGGAAAAGCCAAATCGCAGACACAAAAAACCCCGGTCTTTCGACCAGGGTCTTTGCTATCGACTCGAAACAGATACCGGTTTTACCAGCAGCTTGTTTCGTAGCTCCAAGGCGTTCAGTGGGCCTTGAGGCAGATATGGCGCAGCGGACGGGACTCGAACCCGCGACCCCCGGCGTGACAGGCCGGTATTCTAACCGACTGAACTACCGCTGCGTATCGCTTTGGACTTTCGTCCAAGTAACTCGTCTGACTGGAAAGCTTCGAGGCTTTTCAATCTCGAGGCAGGTAAACCTGACTCGGAAAATATGGCGCAGCGGACGGGACTCGAACCCGCGACCCCCGGCGTGACAGGCCGGTATTCTAACCGACTGAACTACCGCTGCGCGTCGGTGGAGGCTTTTCAGCTTCCCTCTTGCTTGCGCAAGAGTCTCAAGAAGTGGTGGGTGATGACGGGATCGAACCGCCGACATTCTGCTTGTAAGGCAGACGCTCTCCCAGCTGAGCTAATCACCCTTTGCTTCTCTGAGGCCGCGAAATTTACGCAGGTATCGAAGCTAAGTCAATACCCCGCTTGAAGTTTTTCTGAAAAAGACAAAATTGTGTCTTACACAGTCAGACCGCTTTCGCGAGCAAGCCCGCTCCCACACGGGATCTGCGGTGGACCACAGGTTTGTGATCGACATAAATTCAGTGTGGGAGCGGGCTTGCTCGCGAAGACGGCGGCACATTCAACATCAATGCAGACTACATCTATCGGTGTTACTCGCTGTAAATCATCTTCTTGGTCATGCCACCATCAACCACGAATTCCTGGCCCGTGACGAATCCGGCGTTCTTGGACAGCAACCACGCCACCATCGCCGCCACATCCTCGACCGTCCCCACCCTGCCCGCCGGATGCTGCGCATGATCGGCGTCGGTCAGTGGTTCGGCACGCCGCGCTGCCGGGTCTCGCGCGTCGATCCAGCCCGGACTGACCGCATTGACGCGAATCTCCGGCCCCAAGCTGATGGCCAAGGCGTGAGTCAGGGCCAACAGACCGCCCTTGCTCGCCGCATAAGCCTCTGTGTCGGGTTCTGACTGACCGGCACGGGTCGAGGCCAGATTGACGATGGCGCCGCTGTGAGCGCGCAGGTACGGCGCACAATGTTTGGCCAACAGCATCGGCCCGCTGAGGTTCACCGCCAATACCCGGTTCCAGTAGGCCAGATCAAGGCTTTCCAGGGTGATGTTGTGCGGGTCGGCCACCGCGGCATTGCACACCAGCGCATCCAGGCGCCCGAACTGTCCCAGCACCTCGGCCACGCCTAGAGCCACCTGAGCTTCGTTCGCGACGTCCATGGCGATGAACCAGGCGTTTTCGCCAAGCACCTTCGCCACTTTCGAACCGCGCTCCCGATCCAGATCGGTCAGCACCACCTGCCAGCCTTCACTGATCAGCCAGGCCGCAATCCCCAGACCGATGCCGCGCGCAGCACCGGTGACCAGCGCGACGCGGCCATGGGTACCCGTGGTCGGCGTCGACAACTCGATCACAAGGCAGCCAACCCGCGCGCCAGATCGGCCTGCAGGTCTGCCACATCTTCCAGGCCAACCGCAATGCGGATCAGACTGTCACGGATCCCCGCCGCTTCACGCTCTTGCGGCGCGAGACGGCCGTGAGAGGTGGTGCTCGGGTGTGTGATAGTGGTTTTGCTGTCGCCCAGGTTGGCGGTGATGGAGATCAGGCGCGTCGCATCGATAAAGCGCCAGGCGCCCTCTTTGCCACCCTTGACCTCGAAACTCACGACCGCACCGAAACCCTTCTGCTGACGCTGGGCCAGCTCATGCTGCGGATGGCTCTTGAGACCGGCGTAATGGACTTTCTCGATACCGTCCTGCTGCTCCAGCCATTCGGCCAGTTGCTGGGCATTGGCGCAGTGCGCCTTCATGCGCAGGCTCAGCGTTTCCAGACCTTTGAGGAAGATCCAGGCGTTGAACGGGCTCAGGGTCGGCCCGGCAGTACGCAGGAAACCGACGACTTCTTTCATTTGCTCGCTACGACCGGCCACAACGCCGCCCATGCAACGACCCTGGCCGTCGATGAACTTGGTCGCCGAGTGCACAACGATGTCCGCGCCCAGCTTCAACGGCTGCTGCAACGCCGGTGTGCAGAAGCAGTTGTCGACTACCAGCATCGTGCCCTTGGCGTGCGCGATTTCCGACAGAGCCTTGATATCCGCCAGTTCGGCCAGTGGGTTGGAGGGCGACTCGACGAACAGTAACTTGGTGTTGGCCTTGATCGCCGCATCCCAGCCGGACAAGTCCGCCAGGGGCACGTAATCGACTTCGATGCCGAAGCGCTTGAAGTACTTCTCGAACAGGCTGATGGTCGAACCGAACACGCTGCGCGAGACCAGCACATGATCGCCGGCGCTGCACAGGCTCATTACCACCGCCATGATCGCAGCCATGCCGGTGGCAGTAGCCACGGCTTGCTCGGCACCTTCCAGCGCGGCAATACGCTCTTCGAATGCGCGCACGGTCGGGTTGGTGTAGCGCGAGTAAACATTGCCCGGCACTTCGCCAGCAAAGCGCGCGGCCGCGTCGGCGGCGGTACGGAATACGTAGCTGGAAGTGAAGAACATCGGATCACCGTGTTCGCCTTCCGGCGTGCGGTGCTGACCGGCGCGTACGGCCAGGGTATCGAACGCTACGCCTTCGAGGTCGCTGTCCAGCCGACCGGCATCCCAATCCTGACTCATGCTGTCACTCCTTGCCTTGTTCGGTAGTAGATACAAAACCGGCCTTGAGGCAGGACACCATTGTAGGAGCGAGGCTTGCCCGCGAAGAGGCCCTTGGGAACGCCAAAAGCTTCGCGGGCAAGCCTCGCTCCTACAGGCCGGTTCTTACTCAGTTGTTGTACAGATCGATGATCGCACTGACTGCCTGGGTCTTGACCTTGGAGGCATCGTTGCGCGCCTGCTCGATCTTGTTCAGGTAAGCCTCGTCGACGTCGCCGGTGACGTACTGGCCGTCGAACACCGCGCAATCGAACTTCTCGATCTTGATCTTGCCGCCACCGACCGCTTCGATCAAGTCAGGCAGGTCCTGATAGATCAACCAGTCAGCGCCGATCAGGTCGGCAACGTCCTGGGTCGAACGGTTGTGCGCGATCAACTCGTGAGCGCTCGGCATGTCGATGCCGTAGACGTTCGGGTAACGCACAGCCGGTGCCGCGGAGCAGAAATAGACGTTTTTGGCGCCGGCTTCGCGAGCCATCTGGATGATCTGCTTGCAGGTTGTGCCGCGAACGATGGAGTCGTCCACCAGCATCACGTTCTTGCCGCGGAACTCCAGCTCGATGGCGTTGAGCTTCTGGCGTACGGATTTTTTCCGTGCAGCCTGGCCCGGCATGATGAAGGTCCGGCCGATGTAGCGGTTCTTCACGAAGCCTTCGCGGAACTTGACGCCCAAGTGGTTCGCCAGCTCCAGGGCCGCGGTGCGGCTGGTGTCCGGAATCGGGATAACCACGTCGATGTCGTGATCCGGACGCTCGCGCAGGATCTTCTCGGCAAGCTTCTCGCCCATGCGCAGGCGGGCCTTGTAGACCGAGACGCCGTCGATGATCGAGTCCGGACGCGCCAGGTAGACGTGTTCGAAAATGCACGGAGTCAGCGACGGATTGGTCGCGCACTGACGGGTGTGCAGCTTGCCGTCTTCAGTGATGTAAACCGCTTCGCCCGGTGCCAGGTCGCGAATCAGGGTGAAACCGAGTACGTCCAGCGAAACGCTTTCGGAGGCGATCATGTACTCGACGCCTTCGTCGGTGTGACGCTGACCGAAAACGATCGGGCGGATGCCGTGCGGATCGCGGAAACCGACGATGCCGTAACCGGTCACCATCGCCACGACCGCATAACCACCGACGCAACGGTTGTGCACGTCGGTGACAGCAGCGAACACGTCTTCTTCGGTCGGCTGCAACTTGCCGCGCTGGGCCAGCTCGTGTGCGAACACGTTGAGCAGCACTTCCGAATCGGAGTTGGTGTTGACGTGGCGCAGGTCAGATTCGTAAATCTCCTTGGCCAGCTGTTCAACGTTGGTCAGGTTACCGTTATGCGCCAGAGTGATGCCGTACGGCGAGTTGACGTAAAACGGTTGAGCTTCGGCCGAAGTCGAGCTGCCCGCGGTCGGGTAACGCACATGGCCAATGCCCATGTGGCCGACCAGGCGCTGCATGTGACGCTGATGGAACACGTCACGCACCAGCCCATTGTCCTTGCGCAGGAATAACCGGCCATCATGGCTGGTCACGATACCGGCAGCGTCCTGGCCGCGGTGCTGGAGGACGGTTAGCGCGTCATACAGCGCCTGATTGACGTTCGACTTACCGACGATACCGACGATGCCACACATGCGACGCAACCCCTACTTAATGGATCTGAACTGAACACAACTCACTGAGGCGTTTTGGCCGTCGGCAAGAGGTGCTCCTTGAACGGTATATCAGCGGGTACGCTGATTCCGCTGGCAAGCCACTGACTGCTCCACCCAAGAATCAGGTTTTTGGACCAGTCTGCGACCAATAGAAATTTTGGCACGAGCTGTGATTGTTGCCACCACCCGTCCTGCTGTACCGGCCCCAGGCTCAACAGCCCGACCGCCACGACCACCAGCAACACGCCACGCGCGGCGCCGAAGGCCATGCCGAGGAATCGATCGGTCCCGGATAGCCCGGTGACGCGAACCAATTCGACGATAAGATAATTGATCATTGCGCCTACGATTAAAGTGGCGACAAACATGATGGCACAGCCCGTGATCACACGAGCCGATGGCGTTTCGATGTATCCGCCGAGGTACTCGGACAATGAACCACCGAACATCCAGGCAACGGCTCCTGCGATGATCCAGGTCAGCAGCGAGAGTGCTTCTTTGACGAAGCCGCGGCTAAGACTGATCAAAGCGGAGATGGCGACGATTGCAACGATCGCCCAGTCAACCCAGGTAAATGGCACAGTGCAGCCTACAGACAGATAAGGCGGCGCATTTTAGCAGAGCCCATGGCTGTCGGTAAGCTGAGATTATCAGTGCTTTTCAAATCAGGGCGATAGTTTTAACCACGCTCAGGCTGAAAACGCACCACAAAACCCTTGAGGTTCTGCTGGCGGCTCAACAAGTCACGCAGACGATCGGCTTCCGCGCGCTCGATCAGCGGCCCGACGAACACCCGATTCTTGCCATCGGCAGAGCGGATATAGGCGTTATAGCCTTGGCTGCGCAGGGTTTTCTGCAGGCTTTCAGCGCTCTCACGGCTCGACAGGCTGGCCAGTTGCACCGACCAGCTGACCGACAGGCCATTTGCATCGACGCGGCTTGGGGTGGCAGCCGGCTTGGTCGGTGCAGCAGCGATTGGCTGGGCAGGTGCTGGTACAGGCTTGGCGACTGGCGCCGGAGGCGTGACCGGTTTGACAGCTGATGGCGCTGGTGGTGCTGCTACAGGAGCACTCGGCGCACTCGGCGCAATCGGTGTCGAAGGCGCTTGCTGCGCGGCCATTTCCTCATCGCTTGGCACAGGCTCCTGCGGCAACGCCTGCGGCTCAGGCACCACCACCGGCTCAACCTGCACTTGCGGCACAGCCGGCGCTTGCGGTGCAGCCGGTGCGTCAACACTCACCTGGCGCTGTTCGTCCTGACGGGAAAACAGCATTGGCAGGAAAATCACCGCCAGCGCCACCAGCACCAGGGCGCCGACCATGCGCTGCTTGTACGCCTTATCCAGCAAAGCCATTTGCCGCTTCCTCCGTGGAGTGCCGGGCCAGCCATTCAAGGGCCTCGGCGACACAATAAAATGATCCGAACAACAGAATTTCGTCGTCGCTCGTCGCCTGCGCGCACTGCCCTTCCAGGGCGGCGGCCACGCTGTCATAAGACGTTACCGAGGCACCAAGATTCTGCAACGCCGCGTGCAACTGCTCGACAGGCCGCGCCCTCGGCGAGTCCAGCGGGGCGACAGCCCAATGCTGGACACTAGCATTCAATTCACCGACAACACCATCCAGATCCTTGTCCGCCAACAACCCGAACACCGCCAGACGCTTGCCGGCCGGTGGTCGACTGGCCAGACGACGGGCCAGGTATTCTGCCGCATGGGGGTTGTGCCCCACGTCCAGCAACACATTAAGACGCTTGCCCTGCCAGTCGAACTGACGGCGATCGAGACGACCGACCACGCGTGTCGCTTTCAGGGCTTCGATAATCTGCGCATCCACCCAAGGCAAACCGAGCAGCAGGTAAGCCTGCAACGCCAGGGCGGCGTTCTCCATCGGCAGATCGAGCAATGGCAGATCATGCAACTCGACTGCACGCCCTTGAGCATCAAGGCCGCGCCATTGCCAGTTGTGATCGGTGATACCCAGGTCGAAATCGCGTCCACGCAGGAAAAACGGGCAATTGAGCTCGCGCGCTTTATCCAGCAAAGGCTGAGGGGGATTCAGATCGCCACAGAGCGCAGGCGCGCCCTGGCGGAAAATGCCGGCTTTCTCGTAAGCCACGGACTCACGGGTATCACCCAGATAGTCCGCATGATCGACACCGATACTGGTGACCAGCGCCATGTCTGCGTCGACTACGTTGACCGTATCCAGGCGCCCGCCCAGCCCCACTTCCAGCACCACCGCATCAAGCCCTGCCTGTTGAAACAGCCAGAACGCCGCCAGGGTGCCCATCTCGAAGTACGTCAGGGAAGTGTCGCCACGACCGGCCTCGACCGCAGCGAAGGCTTCGCACAGCTGGGCGTCAGTGGCTTCGACGCCATTGACCTGCACCCGCTCGTTGTAACGCAGCAGGTGCGGAGAATTGTAGACACCCACGTTCAGGCCCTGCGCCCGCAGCAACGAAGCCACGAACGCGCAGGTAGAACCCTTGCCGTTGGTGCCAGTAACCGTGATCACCCGAGGCGCCGGCTTGCCCAGTCCCATGCGGGACGCTACCTGCTGCGAACGCTCCAGCCCCATGTCGATGGCCGAGGGATGCAACTGTTCAAGGTAGGCGAGCCACTCGCCAAGGGTGCGTTGGGTCATATGTTGGCAGGCACCGGCGGAACCACGATCGGCTCGATCGGCGCGGCGACGAATTTTGGCGTCGGCAGGCCCATCATTTGTGCCAGCAGGTTGCCCAGACGCGGACGCAGTTCCTGACGGTGAATGATCATGTCGATCGCGCCGTGTTCCAGCAGGAACTCACTGCGCTGGAAGCCTTCCGGCAGTTTTTCGCGAACGGTTTGTTCGATAACGCGCGGACCGGCGAACCCGATCAGGGCTTTCGGCTCACCGACGATAACGTCGCCGAGCATCGCCAGACTGGCGGAAACACCGCCGTAGACCGGGTCGGTCAGTACCGAGATGAACGGAATGCCTTCTTCACGCAGACGCGCCAGCACCGCAGAGGTCTTGGCCATTTGCATCAGGGAGATCAGCGCTTCCTGCATCCGCGCACCACCGGAGGCGGCGAAGCAGATCATCGGGCAACGGTTTTCCAGGGCGTAATTGGCGGCGCGCACGAAGCGCTCACCGACGATGGCGCCCATCGAACCACCCATGAAGGAGAATTCGAAGGCCGATACCACGACCGGCATGCCCAGCAAGGTGCCGCTCATGGAGATCAGTGCGTCTTTTTCGCCGGTCTGCTTTTGTGCAGCGGTGAGGCGATCCTTGTACTTCTTGCCGTCGCGGAATTTCAGACGGTCAACCGGCTCCAGGTCTGCACCCAGTTCGGCACGGCCGTCAGCGTCGAGGAAGATGTCGATGCGCGCGCGCGCGCCGATACGCATGTGGTGGTTGCACTTGGGGCAAACATCCAGGGTCTTTTCCAGCTCCGGACGATACAACACCGCCTCGCAAGACGGGCATTTGTGCCACAGACCTTCAGGCACCGAGCTCTTCTTGACCTCGGAACGCATGATCGAAGGGATCAGTTTGTCTACTAACCAGTTGCTCATGCTTTCTTTCTCCAGTACCGGCGGCCCGAACGCTCTGGTTCGCAGCCCCGCGTATGCCCTTGAGCTAAATTCATATGTGTGGCGATGATCGATGGCGTGCCGGGTCAGCGAGATGCGACCTGCGTACAACCCCAAATATCCTCAGCCATGCCTGTGGACGGCGGCAGTGTGCCAGCCGTCACATCAAGCCCCAACAACCGCTTTGATGAATGCCTGAATCTTTGCGTGATCCTTGATGCCCTTGCTCGCCTCTACTCCACCGCTGACGTCCACCGCGTAAGGCCGAACCCGGGCAATCGCCTCGGCGACGTTGTCCGGTGTCAAACCGCCAGCCAGAATGATCGGCTTGCTCAGGCCGTGCGGTATCAGAGACCAGTCGAACGCTTCACCGGTTCCGCCGGGAACGCCTTCGACGTAAGTGTCGAGCAAGATCCCGCTGGCACTGGCGTAGGCATCGCAAGCTGCTGCGATGTCATCACCGGCCTTGACCCGCAACGCCTTGATGTATGGCCGATGCCAGCCTTCGCAGTCGGCCGCGGTTTCGTCGCCATGGAACTGCAACAGGTCCAGCGGCACGGCGTCGAGGATTTCCCCCAACTCGCAGCGGCTGGCATTGACGAATAAACCCACGGTGGTCACGAACGGCGGCAAGGCCTTGATGATCGCCCTCGCCTGCTGAAACGTCACGGCCCGCGGGCTTTTGGCGTAGAACACAAATCCGATGGCATCGGCCCCGGCCTCGACCGCTGCCAACGCATCTTCTATGCGGGTAATCCCACAAATTTTGCTGCGAACGGCTGACATGTCGATAGAACCTCAGGACAAATCCGGGAAAGTCCCGGATGGTAACAAAAGCGTTCGAGGGCGTCAGCCGTCAAGTTCCGAGAAACCGGTGAGGAAGTGTGGGCCGATGTAACGCTCGGGCAGTTCGAACTCGTCGCGGTACTCGACCTGTACCAAATACAGACCAAACGGATGGGCCGTCACCCCACCGGAACGACGGATACGACTTTCCAGCACTTCCTTCATCCACTCCACGGGACGCTCGCCGGCGCCGATGGTCATCAGAACCCCGGCGATGTTGCGCACCATGTGATGCAGGAACGCACTGGCGCGAATATCCAGCACGATCATTTTGCCGTGGCGCGTCACACGCAAATGATGCAGCTCCTTGATCGGCGACTTGGCCTGACACTGACCGGCGCGGAATGCGCTGAAGTCGTGGGTACCAACCAGATACCGGGCAGCCTCGGACATGCGCTCGACGTCCAGCGGGCGGTGGTTCCAGGTAATTTCATCATTCAGGTGCGCCGGACGGATCTGATCGTTGTAGATCACATAGCGATAGCGCCTGGCGATCGCCTTGAACCGCGCATGGAAATGCGCCGGCATGACCTTCGCCCAACTGACGCTGACGTCGTGGGGCAAGTTGATATTGGCGCCCATGACCCAGGCCTTCATCGAACGCTCGACCTGGGTATCGAAATGCACCACCTGACCGCAGGCATGCACACCGGCATCAGTGCGCCCGGCGCAGAGCAGCGACACGGGTGAGTCGGCGACTTTGGACAAGGCCTTTTCGAGGGTTTCCTGCACCGTGAGCACACCGGAGGCCTGACGCTGCCAGCCGCGATAACGCGAACCTTTGTATTCAACGCCCAACGCGATCCGGAAAAAGCCGTCGGCTGCCATTTCGGCGGCCGGATTATCTATGTTTGCCAAGGGGTGACAGCCTGCTGATCTGCGCAAAGGCAGGCATTATAAGGCCGCCGGGCGGGGATGCCAGAGCCGCGTGATCTTCGCGCCCTGCCCGACCGGTGCAATGTCGGCTTTGATGTTGAACGGGATGTCCTCATCGCGAGCAGGCTCGCTCCCACAGGGGAATGGGTGGCAGGCGCAAATGATGCAGACATCCCCGATCAAATGTGGGAGCGAGCCTGCTCGCGATGGCGGTATAACTGCCGACAGCTGGGTTGAATGTGCTGGCCTCTTCGCGGGCAAGCCTCGCTCCTACAGGGGGAATGGGTGGCAGGCGCAAATGATGCAGACATCCCCGATCAAATGTGGGAGCGAGCCTGCTCGCGATGGCGGTATAAGCGCCGATAGTCAGGTTGAATGTGTTGGCCTCTTCGCGGGCAAGCCTCGCTCCTACAGGGGGAATGGGTGCCAGGCGCAAATGATGCGAACAACCCCGATCAATGTAGGAGCGAGGCTTGCCCGCGAAGGCGATCCAACAGGCGCCATCGCATCCCCGCCCAAACAAAAACGGCAGCCTCGATGGGCTGCCGTTTTGTTTATGCCTTACCGATGACTCACGCCAGACGCGACAGCATTTCCTTGGCTTCGCTCTTCTGACCGGCATCACCCTCGGTCACCACCTCATTGAGGATGTCCCGAGCGCCGTCGTTGTCGCCCATGTCGATGTAGGCCTGGGCCAGGTCGAGTTTGGTGGCGACTTCGTCGGTGCCGGAGAGGAAATCGAAGTCCGGCTCATCAGCCGCGGAGGCCAAAGCGTCTTCGGCGGTGAAGCTAGGTTCACCTAAACTCTGGGACAGACGATCCAGCTCAGCGTTGACGTCGTTGAGTTCACTTTCGAAGGCATCAGGCTGATCCGGGGTAGCGGCGTCCATTTCATCGGCCAGCGACAGATCGAAGTCCGCCGGCAGCTCCAGATCGTCAAGCGGTACCTCTGTCACGGTTGGTGCTTGGGCGGCAGGCAAGTCCTTGAGGTCTTCATCCAGACTCAGCAGGAAGTCGTCTTCGACCAGGGTTGCCGGCGAGGCGTCGCCGCCCAGATCCATGTCCAGGTCGAAGTCCGACAGATCGTCGAGGTTTTCCTTGATTTCAGTCTGTTGCTGCAACACCGACTCAAAGCTCAGATCGTCGTCCAGCGGGAATTCGTCCAGCTCAGCCAAAGCTTCTGGCTCTGGTGTTGGCTCTGGTGCCGGCTCTGGCACCGCCGCAACGGCAGGCGAGATTGGAGTAGCCGCCTCCAGATCGTCCAGGCTCAGATCGAAGGCGCTGTCGAAGTCGGACAATGCCGGTTCCGGGGCTTGCGGTTCGTCCAGCAACAGGTCCTTGACGTACTGCGCATCCAGCTCAGCGGCGATGGCGGCGGCGGCCAAACCGCTAGCCGCCACAACAGCCATGGCCGGGAAGCGGCTTTTCAATTCTTCAACCCGGGCGAAGTTATCGCCGTTGGCCACCAGTTGACGCTCCTGAGCGACGAACGCATCGCGGTCGCCCTGCTGACCGTAGACTTCCATCAACTTCAAGCGCAGGTCACTGCGTTGCGGCTCTTGCTTGATGGCGTCTTCCAGCAATGCAGCGGCCTGATTCAGACGACCGCCCGCAATGTGCGACTGCACCTGAGTCAGTACGTCGTCGGAACGCTCGGAACGCTCGGCGGCACGCGATACCAGTGGCGCAGCGATCGGCGGCGTTACCACAACTGGGGTAATCACCGGGGCCGGCGCGGGCGCAGGTGTTGGTGCGGTTGCAAGCTTCACGCTCGGCGGCGGAACTTCCAGACCTTCGAAGCTGCTTTCCGGCAGGTCCTGGTCGGCGGAAAACTCTTGCTCCTCCGCCAAGGCACGAGCCATCCGCAGATGCTTCTCGGCCTCTTGCTGGGCTTTGCGGCGACGGGCCAGCAACAGCAGCAAGAGCAACAGAACCACCGCACCACCACCCACCAGACCCAACAGGATCGGGTTGGTCAGCAGCTCGTTGAATTTCTGATCATCGGATGTCGCAGGTGTTGGCTCGACGGCTGGCGCCGGAACGGCTTCCGGTGCAGCAGCCTCTGGTGCAGGTGCAGGCGCCGGAACCGCATCTGCAGGCGCTGCCGCAGGGTTGGCCGCCAGCTCAGCCGACATCACCGGAGCGGTCGTAGCCGCCGTCGGTGCGTCCGCGCCGCCTTCGGCCTGCAACTTGGCCAATTGGTTGTTCTTCAGTTCGATCAGGCGTTGCAGCTTGTCCAGCTGACTTTGCAGATCGCTCATGCGGCTTTTCTGCTCAGCATTGTCACGACGAGCCGCGTCGAGGCTTTCCTGGGTGACGGCCAGCTTGTCGCTCAACGCTTTCGCATCACCAGCGGCACCTTTGCCACCCTTGCCGGTGTCGGCAGAGACCAGGCTCAGTTTGTCTGTGGCGACTTGCGACGAAGCACCTTCACCGCGAGCACGTTTGGTGGCGTCGAGTTGCTGCTGACCGGTTCCCGGTTTCGCCACGTAGCGACGACCCTGACGCCAAGCGGTGTTCTGCGCGGCGACTTCAGCGATGGCCTTGGGTTGTGGCAGGTTGGTGCTCTGCACCTGATCAGGCAGGCGCAGCACCTGACCGGTTTTCAGTCGGTTAATGTTGCCGTCGATGAACGCATCCGGATTCATCGCCTGGATGGCCAGCATGGTCTGCTGAATCGAACCGCCATTACGCGCCTTCGCGGCTATTTCCCACAGGGTATCGCGCGGCGTGGTGGTGTGTTGCGACGGCTTGGTGGCGCCGGTGACTGGCGCGGTCACTGTTTGGGATGGCGCCGGTTGCGCGGCCGCATCGGCGGTTTGCGGCGAGAATTTGGACGGATCGAGCAGCACGCTGTAATCGCGCAGCAGACGACCGTTGGGCCACATCACCTGAACCAGGAATTTCACCATCGGTTCGGACAGCGGTTTGCTGGACGTGACGCGCAGGATGCTTTTGCCGCTGGCGTTAAGCACGGGGGTGAAAGTCAGGTCATTGAGAAACGCCTGACGATCGACACCGGCCTTGGCGAAATCTTCGGGCGAGGCCAGGCTCGGCACCACTTCGGCAGCCGTAAGGTCCTTGACGTCGAGCAACTCGATTTCTGCTACCAGAGGCTGGTTCAGCGTCGATTTCAGGGTCAATTCCCCGAGCCCGAGGGCATGCGCCATACCGGAGGACAGCGCCGAGGCGGCCGCTATTGCTAACACCAGTTTGCGAACTTGAACCATAACCTCTTCCTTTGTTTGAACATTCCTCGGCCAGCGAGAAGGTGTTGATTGCCGCTGCCGTAAGGCATTGCGCGCGGCGGCGAAGGGTCGTCGCGCGCGATCATTTCATTCATGCCATGGGAAGCCCTGCGGGGTGGCTCACCTTAAAGCATTCCGGCCAAGCATGACGCTCGACGGGAATCATTCGATAAATTGTTGCCAAGTATCTTTTACAGCAGGTCTTTTATCAACAATTCAGCCACCTGCACAGCATTGAGCGCGGCGCCTTTGCGTACGTTATCTGACGTCAGCCACACATTAAGTTCCGCCGGGTCGTCGATCCCGCTACGAACCCGACCAACGTAAACCACGTCCTGCCCTACCGCATCGCCTACCGGGGTCGGGTAATCACCCGCCTCGACCAGTTCGATACCGGGCGCCGCTTCCAGAGCTGCGTTGACTTTCGCCAGGTCGACAGCGCTCGACGACTGCAAGGTCACGCTAAAGCTATCGCCAAAAAACACCGGAGCTTGAATGCAAGTGACGGAAATCTTTAATGAAGGTAGCGCCATGACCTGACGTAGCTCGCGCACCAGACGTTTTTCCAGCAGCGTATGACCTTGAGCATCAGGCGTACCGACTTGGGCCAGCAGGTTGAAAGCCATCTGCCGATCGAAAAACGCTGGCTCCAGCGGGCGCACATTGAGCAGCTCGGCGGTTTGCCGGGCCAGCTCGGTGACTGCTTCGCGGCCTTGGGCAGAGACCGCCAGACATGCCGTCAAGCTGATGCGTTGCAGGTCGAGCAAACCGAGCAACGGCGCCAGCACCACCGCCAGTGTCGCGGCCGAAGGGCTTGGGCTGCTGACCTGGAAGGGCTTTTTCAGGCTGGCCAGAATTTCAGCGTTGGCCTCAGGCACCACTTGCGGCGCCTGATCGGCCGGCAAGGCGCCGGACAGGTCGATCAGCGAGCAACCGGCGGCCGTGGCACGTGGAGCGAAACTGAGGGTCACCGCCGGACCGGCGGCAAAGAACACCAACTGGACTTTGCTGAAATCGAACTCATCGACTTCCCGCACCCGCACGTTCTTGCCGCGAAACGGCACCGAATGACCGGCCGATTCACTGCTCGCCAGCAGGTGCAGGTTACCGACCGGAAAGTCCCGCTCTTCGAGAATCTGGACGAGTGTTTCGCCGACAGCACCGGTGGCGCCGATCACGGCAATATCGAAGGATTGGCTCATGGTTCTACCTCTGGCGAAACGGGGGGAGCGGCACTTTACCGGGTGGTTGGCGTGCAGGCAATTCACGCCCACCCTGATCGTTCCCACGCTCTGCGTGGGAACGATCGGCGGGAACAAAAAACCCGCACCTCTTTCAAGGCGCGGGCTCTTCATTACTTCAACAGATCAACGCTCAAGCAGAATCCGCAGCATGCGACGCAGCGGTTCGGCCGCGCCCCATAGCAGTTGGTCGCCGACGGTGAAGGCACCGACGAACTGCGAACCCATGTTCAGCTTGCGCAGACGGCCGACCGGTACATTCAGGGTGCCGGTGACCTTTGTAGGGCTCAGCTCCTGCATGCTGATTTCACGGTTGTTCGGCACCAGTTTGACCCAAGGGTTGTGCTGGCTGATCAGCCCTTCGATGTCGGCGATCGGCACGTCTTTGTTCAGCTTGATGGTCAGCGCCTGGCTGTGGCAACGCATGGCGCCGATGCGCACGCAGATGCCGTCCACCGGGATCGGGCTCTTGAAGCGACCGAGGATCTTGTTGGTCTCGGCCTGGGCCTTCCACTCTTCGCGGCTCTGACCGTTCGGCAGTTCCTTGTCGATCCACGGGATCAGGCTGCCGGCCAGCGGTACACCGAAGTTTTCGGTCGGGTACGCGTCGCTGCGCATGGCTTCGGCGACACGGCGGTCGATGTCGAGGATGGCGCTGGCCGGGTCGGCCAGTTGATCGGCGACAGCGGTGTGGGTCACACCCATTTGCTTGATCAGTTCACGCATGTGCTGCGCGCCGCCACCGGAGGCCGCCTGATAGGTCATGGCGCTCATCCACTCCACCAGACCGGCTTCAAACAAGCCGCCCAGGCCCATCAGCATCAGGCTGACGGTGCAGTTGCCGCCGATGTAGTTCTTGGTGCCCGCGTCGAGCTGCTGGTCGATGACCTTGCGGTTCACCGGGTCCAGCACGATCACCGCGTCATCCTGCATGCGCAGGCTGGAAGCGGCGTCGATCCAGTAACCCTGCCAGCCGGCTTCGCGCAGTTTCGGGAAGACTTCGCTGGTGTAGTCGCCACCCTGGCAGGTCAAAATCACGTCGAGGGTTTTCAGCTCTTCAATGCTGTAAGCGTCCTTGAGCGGAGCAATGTCCTTGCCCACGGACGGGCCTTGGCCACCGACATTGGAAGTGGTGAAAAACACCGGCTCAATAAGATCGAAATCCTGCTCTTCCAGCATCCGCTGCATGAGCACGGAACCGACCATACCGCGCCAACCGATCAGACCTACACGTTTCATCGCAACTACACCTTCTTAAAAGTGGGCCGCTGCTTTCATGGTTGAAAGTTGCAGCGGGCCAAAGAGATTACAGATTCCGCAGCGCGGCGACTACTGCATCGCCCATTTCCTGCGTACCGACCTTGGTGCAACCGGCCGACCAGATGTCGCCCGTGCGCAGGCCCTGATCCAATACCAGGCTCACGGCCTGCTCGATGGCATCGGCCGCATCCTGCAGATTGAAGCTGTAACGCAGCATCATCGACACCGACAAAATGGTCGCCAGCGGGTTGGCAATGCCTTTGCCAGCGATGTCTGGCGCCGAACCATGGCACGGCTCGTACATGCCTTTGTTGTTGGCATCCAGCGACGCCGACGGCAGCATACCGATGGAGCCGGTGAGCATCGACGCTTCGTCGGAAAGAATGTCGCCGAACAGGTTGTCGGTGACGATCACGTCGAATTGCTTCGGTGCACGCACCAGTTGCATGGCGGCGTTATCGACGTACATGTGGCTCAGTTCGACGTCCGGGTAGTCCTTGGCCACTTGCTCGACGACTTCACGCCACAGTTGGCTGGACGCCAGCACGTTGGCCTTGTCCACCGAGCACAGCTTCTTGCCGCGTACGCGGGCCATGTCGAAACCGACACGGGCAATACGGCGGATTTCAGTTTCGCTGTATGGCAGGGTGTCGTAGGCCTGACGCTCGCCGTTTTCCAGTTCACGCACACCGCGTGGCGCGCCGAAGTAGATGCCGCCGGTCAGCTCGCGGACGATCAGGATGTCCAGGCCCGCCACGATTTCCGCCTTCAGGCTGGAAGCCTCGGCCAATTGCGGGTACAGGATCGCCGGACGCAGGTTACCGAACAGGCCCAGTTGCGCACGGATTTTCAGCAGACCGCGCTCAGGGCGGATATCACGTTCAATGGTGTCCCATTTCGGACCGCCCACGGCGCCCAACAATACCGCATCGGCGGCACGGGCACGGGCCAGGGTTTCGTCGGCCAGCGGCACGCCGTGCTTGTCGATGGCGGCGCCACCGATCACGTCATGACTCAGCTCGAAGCCCAGGCTGTACTTGTCGTTCGCCAGCTCCAGCACCTTGACCGCTTCGGCCATGATTTCCGGGCCAATACCGTCACCCGGGAGAATCAGAATCTGCTTGCTCATGCTTTCCTCATGTCATCAGTCGGCACGCCCGCAGGCGTACCCGGAAAAAGTCTTGGCGTTTATCGTTCAGCCATCAGCACCAGCACATCTGTACTGAACGAGCCATCGGCCTCAATCTCAAAATATTCGCGAACTTCATTGCCCATCGATTGCTGCAACTCGCGGATTGCCGCGCGCATCACCTGCGGCGTGCGCATGCGCTCGACCCAGGAGGCGTATTCAAGGCGCAGCCGTTGGCGCGTGGTGCTGCGGGTATGCAACCCCGCTTCGCTGACCTGACGCAGCCACTCGCCAGCAGAATAATCGCGTACGTGGCTGGTGTCGCGCAGCACTTCGACGCTTTGCAGGTAAGTGTCGAACAACGGGCTGCCGGGCGACAACACATCGACGAACGCCGCCACCCCGCCCGGCTTCAGCACCCGACGAACTTCGCGCAGGGCCAGCCCGAGGTCGCTCCAATGGTGCGCTGAATAGCGGCTGAAAACGAAGTCGAACTCGCCATCGGCGAACGGCAGGCGCTCAGCGGCACCGAGCACGGTGGACACATTGCCCAAGCCGCGATCGACGGCAGCCGCGGCCACCACGTCGAGCATCTGCTGAGACAAATCGTAAGCCACCACTTCCTTGACCAGCGAAGCCACGTGAAAACTCACATGACCGGCCCCGCAACCGAGGTCGAGCACACGAGCATCGCTCTGCCCCGCCAGTTCAGCCTGTAGCAGCGCGAATTCAGTGCCTTGAGCGTGTACGGCGCTGCTCAGATAGGCCGAGGCCTGTTCACCGAATTGCTTTTGTACTACCTGACTGTGTGGGGCGGTGCTGGTCATGGGGACTTCCTTTTGGGAATGAGTCTTGGGGGTGTCCATGCGGACCTCTTCGCGGGCAAGCCTCGCCCCTACAGGGGAATGCATTTCAACCGTAGGAGCGAGGCTTGCCCGCGAAGGCGTCATCAAGCCTTACGCAAAATCACGCGTCGCGAAACAACCACGGCTGGCTCGCGCGGTGTTTGGCTTCAAACGTGGCAATCGCCTCGTGGTCCTGCAAGGTCAGGCCGATATCGTCCAGGCCATTGAGCAAGCAGTGCTTGCGGAACGCATCAATCTCAAAGCTCAACACCTTGCCATCCGGACGGGTCACGGTCTGGGCTTGCAGATCAACCTGCAACTGATAGCCCGGAGTCGCCTCAACCTGCTGGAACAGCTCATCAACCTCAGCGTCGCTCAGGATGATCGGCAGCAAGCCGTTCTTGAAGCTGTTGTTGAAGAAGATGTCGGCATAGCTCGGCGCGATGATGCTGCGGAAACCGTACTCTTCCAGCGCCCACGGCGCGTGTTCGCGGCTGGAGCCGCAACCGAAGTTCTCACGGGCCAGCAACACGCTCGCGCCTTGATAACGTTCGGCGTTGAGGACGAAGTCCTTGTTCAATGGGCGCTTGGAGTTGTCCTGATACGGCTGCCCGACATCCAGGTAACGCCACTCATCGAACAGGTTCGGGCCGAAACCGGTGCGCTTGATCGACTTCAAAAACTGCTTCGGAATGATCTGGTCGGTGTCGACGTTGGCTCGATCCAGAGGCGCGACAAGACCAGTGTGCTGGGTAAAAGCTTTCATGCTGCGCTCCTTTAGATCAATTCACGGACGTCGACGAAACGACCGTTCACAGCGGCGGCGGCGGCCATGGCCGGGCTGACGAGGTGCGTACGGCCACCGGCGCCCTGACGGCCTTCGAAGTTACGGTTGGAGGTCGACGCGCAATGCTCGCCCGACTCCAAACGATCCGGGTTCATCGCCAGGCACATCGAGCACCCCGGCTCGCGCCATTCAAAACCGGCTTCGAGGAAAATCTTGTCCAGGCCTTCGGATTCGGCCTGAGCCTTCACCAGCCCCGAACCCGGCACCACGATGGCCTGCTTGATGGTCGACGCCACTTTGCGGCCCTTGGCGATCACGGCAGCGGCGCGCAGGTCTTCGATCCGCGAGTTGGTGCAGGAGCCAATGAATACGCGGTCCAGCTGAATGTCGGTGATCGCCTGATTGGCGGTCAAACCCATGTACTTCAAGGCGCGTTCGATGGAGCCACGCTTGACCAGGTCCATTTCCTTCGCAGGATCGGGAACGTTCTGATCGACGGCCAAGACCATCTCAGGCGAGGTACCCCAGCTGACTTGCGGTTTGATCTGAGTGGCATCGAGCTCGACGATGGTGTCGAACTTGGCATCCGCGTCAGAGACCAGGTCTTTCCAGGCTTCGACAGCCAAGTCCCATTCCGCGCCTTTCGGAGCAAATGGACGGCCCTTCACGTAAGCCACGGTTTTTTCGTCGGCGGCCACCAGCCCTACGCGAGCGCCGGCCTCGATGGACATGTTGCAGATAGTCATGCGGCCTTCGACCGACAGATCGCGAATTGCGCTACCGGCGAACTCGATGGCATGGCCGTTACCGCCGGCGGTGCCGATTTTGCCGATCACGGCGAGGACGATGTCCTTGGCGGTCACGCCGAACGGCAATTGGCCTTCGACCGAGACCAGCATGTTCTTCATCTTTTTCGCGACCAGGCACTGCGTGGCGAGCACGTGCTCGACCTCGGAAGTGCCGATACCGTGAGCCAAGGCACCGAACGCTCCGTGGGTCGAGGTATGGGAGTCGCCGCAAACCACGGTCATACCCGGCAAGGTTGCGCCCTGCTCCGGGCCAATGACGTGGACGATGCCTTGGCGGACATCATTCATCTTGAATTCGACGATGCCGTATTCGTCGCAGTTATCGTCGAGGGTCTGAACCTGCAAACGCGAGACCTGGTCGACAATCGCATCGATGCCGCCCTTGCGCTCCGCAGTAGTCGGAACGTTGTGGTCCGGGGTCGCGATGTTGGCATCGATGCGCCAAGGCTTGCGCCCGGCCAGACGCAGGCCTTCGAAGGCTTGCGGCGAGGTCACTTCGTGGATGATGTGACGATCGATGTAGATCAGCGCCGAGCCATCGTCGCGCTGCTTGACCAAATGCGAATCCCAGAGCTTGTCGTAGAGCGTTTTGCCGGCCATCAGACGGTTTCCTCATCAGCTTGTTTCTATGCCCTGGATCTTGAGCAATCTCAATAACCCTTTGGCTTGTGAGGTCGATCCTAGGGGGTTACATTAAATAACTCAAATTCATATTTTTTATGCTTTGCATAACCAACTGGAATGCCACCGAGACATCATCATGGACCTCGCCAACCTCAATGCTTTTATCGCGATTGCCGAGACCGGAAGCTTCTCCGGCGCTGGCGAACGGCTACACCTGACGCAACCCGCCATCAGCAAGCGCATCGCCGGGCTGGAGCAGCAATTGAAGGTACGGCTGTTCGATCGTCTGGGCCGGGAAGTCAGCCTGACCGAAGCCGGTCGCGCCCTGCTGCCACGGGCCTATCAGATCCTCAATGTACTGGATGACACCCGCCGCGCCCTGACCAACCTGACCGGCGAAGTCTCCGGTCGTCTGACATTGGCCACCAGTCATCACATCGGCCTGCACCGTTTACCGCCCTTATTAAGGGAGTTCACCCGACGTTACCCACAAGTGGCGCTGGATATTCAGTTCCTCGATTCGGAAGTGGCTTACGAAGAAATCCTCCATGGCCGCGCCGAACTGGCGGTAATCACTCTTGCTCCGGAGCCCCATGCACTGGTCAAGGCCACGCCGGTGTGGGACGACCCGCTGGATTTCGTGGTCGCCCCAGAGCATTCGCTGATCGCTAACGGTCCGGTCAGCCTGGCGGATATTGCCCTGCACCCCGCGGTTTTCCCCGGTGGCAACACCTTTACCCACCACATCGTGCAGCGCCTGTTCGAGGCCCAGGGCCTGACGCCGAACATCGCCATGAGCACGAATTATCTGGAAACCATAAAAATGATGGTCTCGATCGGCCTCGCCTGGAGCGTTTTGCCGCGCACCATGCTGGACGATCAAGTGGCGCGCATACCTTTGCCGGGCATACAGCTCACTCGCCAGCTAGGCTATATCCTGCACACCGAACGGACGCTGTCGAACGCGGCACGGGCCTTCATGGCTCTGCTGGATGCACAAATCGATCAGCCAGGGACTCGCGGCTAAGCTGTGCTTCTGCTTTTTGTGCTACGCCTATAGAGCCCCAAAACCCTGTGCCTAACGCCCAATTCAGCCCAAGGCCTGTTATCCATGCCCAAATCTGTTGAACGTATGCCGCCGATGCCGCGAATTCAGGCACTTGACCCCAAACGGTCCGAGCAGAGCTGGGAAAGCGCCCCGCAGTTGCTGGCGGCCCTCAACGGCGCTCGGCTCGGCGCCTGGTATTGGGACATCGAGCGGGGTCAAATCAGTTGGTCACGGGGTACTCAGGCGTTGTTCGGCTTCGATCCTCGGCAACCGTTGCCCGAGGACCTGGAGTACCTCGACCTGCTGCCTCAGGAGGATCGGGCGAAAGCCATCCGCGCCTTCAATGCCGTGATCGCCGGCGCCCCGTTGGAACAGGCGATGCACCACCGCATCCGCTGGCCCGACGGCAGCCTGCATTGGCTGGAGATCAACGGCAGCCTGCTGCCGGACAAAAACGGCCGGCCACGAATGATAGGGGTCATTCGTGAAATCACCCATCAGCGCCAGCGCGAACAGGCGCTGAGCAGTTCGGAAAAGCGCTTCGCCACACTGTTTCACCTGTGCCCGAACATGGTCCTGCTGACCCGCCAGGAAGACGGCCTGATCAGCGAAGCCAACCAGTATTTCGAAAGCCTGTTCGGCTGGCCGGTGCAAGACGCCATCGGCCGAACCACGCTGGAACTGGGCCTTTGGGTCAACCCGGAGCAACGGGTGCAGCTGGTCAAGGCCACCAAGGCCAAAGGCGAGCTGATCAACATGGAGGTGCAATTTCGCGCCAGCAACGGGCAGGTTCACGACGGCATCCTCAGCGCGCAAAAGGTCGAACTCGAAGGCCAGCCTTATCTGCTGAGCACGTTCCTCGACACCACCGAACGCAAAATCGCCGAGCACGCCCTCAAAGACAGCCAGGAACGCCTCGACCTGGCCCTGGACTCGGCGCAACTCGGCACCTGGGACTGGCACATTCCCAGCGGCATGCTTTATGGCTCGGCACGGGCCGCCCAGTTGCATGGGCTAGAGCCCAAACCCTTCCATGAATCCTTCGACGCGTTTTTCGAAGGCGTGCCCGACGAAGAACGCGGCACCATGCGCGACGCCTACCGCAGCCTGCGCGAAGGCCCGGCCGGCAACTACCAGCTGACTTACCGCGTGCAGCTAACGGATGGCAGCTCGCGCTACCTGGAAAGCCGCGCCAGACTCTATCGCGACGACCATGGCAACCCGTTGCGCATGGCCGGCACACTGCTGGACATCACTGATCAGGTAGAGCGCGAACAACAACTGGTGGCGTCGGAAGAGAAATTCGCCACCTTGTTCCAGGTCAGCCCGGACCCGATCTGCGTCACGCGCCAAGACACCGGTCACTTCATCGAGATCAACTCCAGCTTCACTCAAACGTTCGGCTGGAGCACCGTCGACGTGATTGGCCGCAACGCCGACGAAATCGGCCTGTGGGACGCTTCGGCGAAAAGCCTGCAAAGGATCGAGCGGGTCATCCGCGAACAGGGCCTGAACAATGTAGCGATCATCGTCCAGCACAAGGACGGACAGTCCCTGACCTGCGTGATATCGAGCCGGCAGATCAGCGTCGGCGACCAACCGTGCATCGTCACCACCCTGCGCGACATCACCCAGCAGCAACGCTCGGAAGCGGCGCTCAAGGCCAGCGAGGAGAAGTTTGCCAAGGCCTTCCACTCAAGCCCCGACGCCATCACCATTACCGAGCGCGACACCGGACGCTACCTGGAAGTTAACGATGGCTTCTGTCGCCTGACTGGCTACCGCGCCGATGAAGTGGTCGGCCGCACGGTGTATCAGGTGGGCATCTGGGCCGAAGAAAAACAACGCTCGGCGTTGCTGGCGGAACTACAGATCAAGGGCCGGGTTCACCATCAGGAAATGCTCGGGCGCAACAAACGCGGCGAGTTGCTGACCGTCGAAGTCTCGGTGGAGCCGATCACCCTCAACGAAACGGCGTGCCTGCTGCTGACCGCCCGGGACGTCAGCTTGCTGAAAAACGCTGAAGCGCAGATCCGCCACCTGGCCTACCACGACCCGCTGACCAACCTGCCCAACCGCGCCCTGTTGATGGATCGCCTGAGCCAGCAGATCGCCCTGCTCAAACGCCACAACCTTCGCGGCGCGCTGATGTTCCTCGACCTCGATCACTTCAAGCACATCAACGACTCCCTCGGTCACCCGGTGGGCGATACGGTGCTGAAGATCATCACCGCGCGCCTTGAAGCCAGCGTGCGCATGGAGGACACCGTCGCGCGCCTGGGCGGTGACGAATTCGTGGTATTGCTCAGCGGTCTGGAAGGCTCGCGCAGCGAGGTCAGCGCTCAGGTCCGGGAGTTGGCGGATACCTTGCGCGAACTGCTGTCCGAACCGATGTTCCTCGACGGACAGCGCCTGCAAGTGACGCCGAGCATCGGCATCGCGCTGATCCCCGACCACGGTTCAACCCCGACCGACCTGCTCAAACGCGCCGATATCGCCCTTTACCGCGCCAAGGACTCGGGCCGCAACACCACGCAGATGTATCACAACACCATGCAAAAGGCCGCCAGCGAACGCCTGCGCATGGAAACCGATCTGCGCCTGGCCCTTTCCCGGGGTGAGTTCAGCGTGCAATACCAACCGCAGGTGGACGCTCGCAATAACCGCATTACCGGCGCTGAAGCCTTGGTGCGCTGGCACCATCCGCAGCTGGGTGCGCAATCGCCCACCGAGTTCATCAAGGTGCTGGAAGACAGCGGGCTGATTCTGGAAGTCGGTACGTGGATCCTCGATGAAGCCTGCGCGGCCTTCAAACATCTGATTGCCAAAGGCCTGATCGACCCGCTCGATTTCAGCCTGTGCGTGAACATCAGCCCACGGCAATTCCGCCAGACCGATTTCGTCGAACGCATCGAACACAGTCTCGGCAGCTACGGCCTGCCCTGCTCGTTGCTGAAACTGGAAATCACCGAAGGCATCGTCATCCAGAACCTGGACGACACCATCAGCAAAATGCGGCGCCTGAAAAAACTCGGCGTGAGCTTTGCCATGGACGATTTCGGTACCGGTTATTCCTCACTGACCTACCTCAAACGCCTGCCGGTGGACACCCTGAAAATCGATCAATCGTTCATCCGCGACGCCACCACCGACCCCAACGATGCCGAAATCATTCGCGCCATCGTCGCCATGGCCCGCAGCCTGGAGCTGGAAGTCATCGCCGAAGGGGTGGAAACCCTGGAGCAGCTGGAGTTTTTGCAGGGGCTGGGCTGCCATTTGTATCAAGGGTATTTGCACAGTCGGCCGCTGCCGGTTGAGGAGTTTCAGAAACTCCTCAAATGAGTCGGACACAGGCACAAAAAAGGGCGCCAGTGGATGGCGCCCTTTTTTTGTTGCTCTGACTCAGTGTTGCAGAGCCGGCTTCTGCGTCCCGTTGATCGGGATGCGTTTGGCTTTCGCTTCTTCCGGAATCACGCGCAACAGGTCGATGCTCAACAAACCGTTGCGCAGTTCGGCGGCCTTGATTTCGATATGGTCCGCCAGACGGAACGACAGTTTGAAGGCGCGCTGAGCGATGCCTTGGTACAGGTAAGTGACGCTTTCGTCCGCGTCACGTTTGCCGCCACTGATGGTCAGCACACCTTTCTCCACTTGCAGGTCCAGGTCTTCTTCCTGGAAACCGGCGGCCGCTACGACAATGCGGTATTGATCATCACCGTATTTTTCAACGTTGTAGGGTGGATAGGTGCTGCCTGGCTCATTGCGCAGGGCGGTTTCGAACAGGTCGTTGAAACGGTCGAAACCTACCGAGGAACGGAACAGTGGGGCCAGGGAAAATGCAGTACTCATGATTCAAATCTCCTGAACATAATCAGCAAGTTTTTTTGTCTCCGCGACCCGAATTCGGCATCGCGTAATCCTTAGATAAGGACCGCTGATTGCTTTTCAAGAGATTATTTGAAGATTTTTTCAGGCCGCTTCAGACACCTGCAAACCCAGTAAACGCGAGACATTATCCAGCTCGGTCTCACGACGCAGGACGGTGAACAGCTCTACGGCTTCGGGATAATTGCGGGTCAGCATCGCCAGCCACTGCTTCAAGCGACCCGGCGATTGGCGTGGCGTCATCTGCGCCTTGGCTTGCAGCCAGAAGTCCTGAATCAGCGGCATCAGCTCGTTCCAGGTCATCTCGACGACCTCTTCACCGGCACGGGCGGCAGCGATTTGCCGGGCCAGATCCGGGCGCGATACCAGTCCACGACCGAGCATGATGTCTTCGACGCCGCTGATTTCGCGGCAACGACGCCAGTCCTCGACGCTCCAGATGTCGCCATTGGCAAACACCGGGACCTTGACCACGTCCTGCACCCGAGGGATCCATTCCCAGTGGGCTGGCGGCTTGTAGCCATCGGTCTTGGTCCGCGCGTGGACCACGATGTGCGCCGCCCCGCCTTCAGCCAGGGCCGTGGCGCAAACCAGCGCACCGTCCGGGCTGTCGAAACCGAGGCGCATCTTGGCGGTCACTGGAATGTGCGCTGGCACCGCACGACGGACGTGTTCGACGATTTGGTTGAGCAGTTCAGGCTCTTTGAGCAGTACCGCGCCGCCACGGGATTTGTTGACGGTCTTGGCCGGGCAGCCGAAGTTCAGGTCGATGACCTCGGAACCCAACTCGCAGGCCAGGGCGGCGTTTTCCGCCAGGCACACCGGATCGGAGCCGAGCAGTTGCACCCGCAGCGGCACGCCGGAGGCGGTTCGGGCGTTGGTCAGCAGTTCCGGACCGAACTTATGGTAATAAGCAGGCGTTAGTAGCTGATCGTTGATCCGAATAAATTCGGTCACGCACCAATCAATACCGCCCACACGGGTCAGCACGTCCCGCAGGATGTTGTCGACCAACCCCTCCATGGGCGCCAAAGCAATTTGCATGAAAAACACACTCAACGAAAAACGTGCGGCAGTTTACTGGTTTCGGCGTGCAGAAGGTATTTCGTCAGACCGGGCGATGGCAAATGTGCGGACGCCTTCGCGGGCAAGCCTCGCTCCTACAGATTTCGGCGATCCGTAGGAGCGAGGCTTGCCCGCGAAAGCTTCAATTAGATCGCGACTTGCAACGCCGGGCCATAGCCCTCGATAAACTCCGCCGGCATGCGCTTGGGCTTGCCGGTCGACAGTTCGATGCACACGAAAGTGGTTTGCGCCCGCAGCAACGTCGTGTTGTCGCTGGGGCGCTTCAACTGGAAGTGTCGGGTCATTTTCAGGCGCTGGTCCCAATCGACGATCCAGGTCGCCAACTGCAACTCATCACCCTCATAGGCCGCAGCCAGGTAATCGATCTCGTGCCGTACCACCGCCATCGCCCGATCCAGCCGCCGGTACTCGACCAGATCCAGGCCCAGCCGTTGCGAGTGGCGCCAGGCGCAACGCTCGAGCCAGGTCACGTACACGGCGTTGTTCGCATGGCCCAACCCGTCGATGTCCTCGGCGTCCACTTCCAGATCAATGATAAACGGCGTTGCCCGATCCCAGCCCATGCCCCACTCCCGGTCAGATTATTTCGACCGAGGCAGTGTAACGGATGCTCAGGCTGATTGGCGCGATTGCAGGCTGCGACCGGCCAGCAGTGAGAGAACGCCGTCGATCACCCGCGGATCCGCCAGCACCCGCTGATGCCCGCCCTCTTCCAGGCGCAACAGACGGCTGTCGAACCAGGCTTCGTGGATCAACTGGGATTCCTTGACCGGGACAAAGTTGTCGTCCTCGGCATGGACGATCAGCCCCGGCATGTCGAGCTGATAGCGCGCAACATCCAGTGCAGCGGCGCGCATACCGACGTCTTTCTCGACCTGGCGAATAAACGCCGAACGCGCTTTGGGCGGCAGGCGCACATAGCGTGCGAACCCACGCAGTACCCCGAGAATTCGCGCCGGGGCGGCGATCGAGACCAGGGTTTCGGTACGCAAGCCCAACTGAACTGCGAGCATGGCACTGGCGCCGCCCATGGAGTGACCGATCACCGCTTGCAGCGGCGGCAACTCAGCGGCCGCCTCGAGCATGGCCCGAGCGAACAGCACCACATTTGCTTCGCGACCAGGCGAGCGACCGTGAGCCGGGCCGTCCAGGGCAACCACGGTGTAACCGGCATCGACCAGCGCCGTGATCAGCGCAGCAAACTGCGTTGGCCGGCCTTCCCAGCCGTGCATCAACAACACTGCCGGCCCCTGGCCCCAGCGCAGCGCCGAGAGGCCGAAGCGCAAAGTGATTCGTTCGGATTTCGCCAGTAGCGGCAACTCCCAATCACGCGGAGGCAATTCCCGCGGGGTCATGAATGCCAGACGCATCTTGCTCGCCACCAGCTTCGGCGCGAACCAGCCCAAGGTGCCATTAACGCCACGAACCCAGCTCAACGTGTTCATCGCCCATCTCCTCAGACTGACGCCTTTAGGTCATAGCACCGCCGACTTGGCGGCGCGCAGCAATCGATCGGACAACTCTCCTGGCCCCAACGCCCGAGCCAGAGCCAAACCACCGACCATCAAGGCCATGTCGGCCAAGGCTTTGTCGGCCTCTTCCGGGCTGGCCGCCAACTGCGCGACCATCAACTCAACATGTTCATTCAACGCCACACGAAACTCGTCCGGCAGACGGCCCAGCTCGCCGACCGACGCCGGAATCGGACATGCCTGCTCAGTGGAATCACGGTGTTTGCGCGACAGGTAGAACGCCGCGACCAACGCGCGACGCTCTTCGCCGGTCAACTGGGCGTCCATGTCAGCAATCAAGCCACGACGATGGCTGAGCAGCAGCTTGAACGCCTCCAGCATCAATGCGTCCTTGCTTTCGAAGTGCGCGTAGAACCCGCCGACCGTCAGGCCGGCCGCGCCCATCACTTCGCCCACGCTCGGCTCGGCCGGGCCGCGCTGGATCAGCGCGGCACTGGCAGCCTTGAGGATGCGTTCGCGGGTTTGAGCTTTTTTATCGTTCATCGTTGCCTCCGAATATTACGACTAGAATATTATTCTCATAATAATTTTCCGCAAGTCGTGAATGTGACCGCTGGTCTGAAGAACAGTTTTGAGGAAAAAGGAGAGTTGGCCAAACGCCAGACAAACAAAAGGGCCATTCAATAATTGAATGACCCTTAAAAATCCCGCAGAGCGGGTAATCGTGGCGTCCCCTAGGGGACTCGAACCCCTGTTACCGCCGTGAAAGGGCGGTGTCCTAGGCCACTAGACGAAGGGGACACAAACCCTTCTATACAACTGATCAGTGCTGAGAGCTGATCGATTCAAGGCCGGTGTGGCCAGACCTTGAACTGTAAAATTGGTGGAGCTAGACGGGATCGAACCGTCGACCTCTTGCATGCCATGCAAGCGCTCTCCCAGCTGAGCTATAGCCCCGGATTTTTCGCCTCGCGGCGGAGCGACATCTTGCGACATCGCTTCTGTAAAACTGGCGTCCCCTAGGGGACTCGAACCCCTGTTACCGCCGTGAAAGGGCGGTGTCCTAGGCCACTAGACGAAGGGGACGCAAACCCTTCTATACAACAGATCAACGCTGAGTGTTGATCGCTTCAAGGCCGGTGTGGCCAGACCTTGAAGTGTAAATTGGTGGAGCTAGACGGGATCGAACCGTCGACCTCTTGCATGCCATGCAAGCGCTCTCCCAGCTGAGCTATAGCCCCTCATCGCTGAGGACGGGGCGAATCTTAATGGCGCATCGGAAGGCTGTCAAACTTATTTTTAAAATATTTCAAAATTTTTTGCCGACATAACAATCACTTACCGCCCTTCCCCCGAAAAACGGGGGTGGCGCCGAAGCGCAAGATCAAAAGATCGCAGCCTTCGGCAGCTCCTACACAAGGTTAAACAGCCTTAAGCGATAGCGCCCAGGAGTTTTTCCCACTCCTTGTTTTCCTTCTTCGACACGCCGCCCAGCAGGTCGATAGCCTGGCGCAGACGGAAACGGGTCAGGTCCGGACCGAGGATTTCCATCGCGTCGAGCACCGACACCGAGCTGGCCTGCCCCGTGATCGCGGCGAACATCAGCGGCATGGCGTCACGCAGCTTCAACTCCAGGGATTCGACCACCGCCTGGATCGTTGCGGTGATGCTGTCCTTCTCCCACTGACGCAGACTTTCCAGCTTCCACAGAATCAACTGCATCAACTGACGAACCTGATCGCCCGAGAGTTTCTTGGATTCAAACAGCTTGGCGTCCGGGTTCACGCCACCGGCGAAGAAGAAGCCGGCCAGCGGTGCGACCTGGCTGAAGGTTTCAACCCGGCCCTGCACGTGCGGCGCGATCTTCATCATGTATTCAGGGTTCAGTGCCCACTTTTGCAGACGAGCGGCGAACTCTTCCACCGGCAGGTCACGCAACCATTGGCCGTTGAGCCACGACAGCTTCTCGATGTCGAAAATCGGCCCGCCGAGGGAGACGCGGCTCAGGTCGAAGTTATCGACCATTTCCTGCAGGGAGAACTTCTCGCGCTCGTCCGGCATCGACCAGCCCATGCGGCCCAGGTAGTTGAGCATTGCTTCCGGCATGAAGCCCATGCGCTCGTAGAAGGTCACCGAGGTCGGGTTCTTGCGCTTGGACAGTTTGCTCTTGTCCGGGTTACGCAGCAGCGGCATGTAGCACAGCTGCGGTTGTTCCCAGCCGAAGTATTCGTACAAAAGGATCAGTTTCGGCGCCGAAGGCAGCCATTCTTCACCGCGCAAAACGTGAGTGATGCCCATCAAGTGGTCATCGACAACGTTGGCCAGGAAGTACGTCGGCAAGCCGTCGGTCTTCATCAGCACTTGCATGTCCATGCGATCCCACGGGATCTCGACGTCGCCACGCAGCATGTCAGGCACCACGCACACGCCTTCGGTCGGCACTTTCATGCGGATCACGTGTGGCTCGCCGGCAGCCAGGCGGCGCGCGACTTCTTCCTTGGAGAGCAACAGCGCACGGCCGTCGTAACGCGGGGTTTCGCCGCGGGCCATTTGCTCGGCGCGCATCTGGTCCAGTTCTTCAGCCGTGCAGAAGCACGGGAAGGCATGACCCAAGTCGACCAATTGCTGGCAGTACTTCTGATAGATATCGCCGCGCTCGCTTTGACGGTAAGGACCGTGCGGGCCGCCGACGTCCGGGCCTTCGCTCCAGTCGATACCCAACCAGCGCAGGGCGTCGAAAATCTGCTGCTCGGACTCGCGGGTCGAACGCAACTGGTCGGTGTCTTCGATCCGCAGGATGAACTCACCGCCATGCTGCTTGGCAAAGCAGTAGTTGAACAAAGCGATGTAAGCGGTACCTACGTGGGGGTCCCCGGTAGGCGATGGCGCGATGCGAGTGCGGACGGTGGTCATGGCATGTCTCGAAAAGAATAAAAGCGAAGATCAAACAAGAGGCGAATGGTAACAGGCGATAGCCGCCCGGCTCCAGTGAGTGGGGTATTTAAGAAGATTGATGTCGGGGAAACGCTTTGGACGGTGGCGCGCCTTTCGCGGGCAAGCCTCGCTCCTACAGGTACGTGCTGGTCGCAAAATGGGTGAACGACACGATCCCGTAGGAGCGAGGCTTGCCCGCGAAGAGGCCCTCACAGACAACACAAAAATCAAACGACCAACAACCGCTCCCGCAACTTGCCGATTTCGTCGCGCAGTTGCGCCGCGGCTTCGAATTCCAGGTCGCGGGCGAGTTGGTACATCTTTTCTTCCAGCTGACGAATGCGTTTGCTGATCTCGCTCGGCGAGCGCAGTTCGGCCTCGTACTTGGCACTTTCCTCGGCAGCCTTGGCCATGCCTTTGCGCTTCTTGCTGCGCGAACCCGGCACGACCGCGCCTTCCATGATGTCGGCGACGTCCTTGAACACCCCCTTCGGCGTGATGCCATTGGCCAGGTTGAAGGCGATCTGCTTGTCGCGTCGACGCTCGGTCTCGCCGATCGCCCGTTCCATGGAGCCGGTGATGCGATCCGCATACAGAATCGCCCGCCCATTGAGGTTGCGCGCCGCCCGGCCGATGGTCTGAATCAGTGAGCGCTCGGAACGCAGGAAACCTTCCTTGTCGGCGTCGAGAATCGCCACCAGCGAGACTTCCGGCATGTCCAGGCCTTCACGCAGCAGGTTGATCCCCACCAGCACATCGAAGACGCCGAGGCGCAAGTCACGGATAATTTCGACCCGCTCCACGGTGTCGATGTCCGAGTGCAGATAACGCACGCGCACGCCGTGGTCGGCCAGGTAATCGGTCAAATCTTCGGACATGCGCTTGGTCAGCGTGGTGACCAGCACCCGCTCTTCCAGGGCCACACGCTTGGTGATTTCCGAGAGCAAGTCGTCAACCTGAGTCAACGCCGGGCGAATTTCGATTTGCGGGTCCACCAGACCGGTCGGTCGTACCAATTGCTCGACCACTCGGCCAGCATGTTCCGCCTCATAATTGCCCGGCGTGGCCGAGACAAAAATCGTTTGGGGGCTGATGCTTTCGAACTCGTCGAAACGCATCGGCCGATTGTCCAGCGCGGACGGCAGACGGAAACCGTACTCCACCAGCGTCTCTTTCCGGGAACGGTCACCTTTATACATGGCGCCGACTTGCGGCACGCTGACGTGGGATTCGTCGATCACCAGCAAGGCATCCGCCGGTAGGTAGTCGAACAAAGTAGGCGGTGCCTGGCCGGACTCACGGCCCGATAGGTAGCGCGAATAGTTTTCGATGCCGTTGCAGTAGCCCAGCTCGAGGATCATCTCCAGGTCGAAACGAGTGCGCTGCTCCAGTCGCTGGGCTTCCACCAGTTTGTTATTGGAGCGCAGGTATTCCAGGCGCTCCTGCAATTCGACCTTGATCCCTTCGGTGGCTTCAAGCAGGGTTTCGCGCGGTGTCACGTAGTGGCTCTTCGGATAGAAGGTGAAACGCGGCAGTTTGCGGATGACCTCACCGGTCAGCGGATCGAAGGCGGACAGGCTCTCCACTTCGTCATCGAACAGCTCGATGCGGATCGCTTCGAAATCGGATTCCGCCGGATGGATATCAATCACATCGCCGCGTACCCGAAAGGTCGCCCGGGCGAAATCCATATCGTTGCGGGTGTATTGCAGGTCGGCCAGGCGACGTAGCAGCGCGCGCTGGTCGAGCTTGTCGCCGCGATCCACGTGCAACACCATCTTCAAATAGGTTTCCGGACTGCCCAGACCGTAGATGCACGACACCGTGGTAACGATGATCGCGTCCTTGCGCTCCAGCAGTGCTTTGGTGGCGGACAGGCGCATCTGTTCGATGTGGTCATTGATCGAGGCATCCTTCTCGATGAAGGTGTCGGACGACGGCACATAAGCTTCGGGCTGGTAGTAGTCGTAATAGGACACGAAGTATTCAACGGCGTTGTTGGGGAAGAACGCCTTGAATTCACCATACAACTGCGCGGCCAGGGTCTTGTTGGGCGCCAGCACCAGCGTCGGGCGCTGTATCTGGGCGATCACGTTGGCGATGCTGAAGGTCTTGCCTGAGCCGGTCACACCGAGCAATGTCTGGTGCGCCAGCCCGGCCTCAATGCCCTCGACCATCAGGCGGATGGCTTCCGGCTGATCGCCGGCGGGCTCGAAGCGGGTGACTAGCTGGAATTCAGACATAACTACCTCTGGGTTCGCATCTGCACGGCTGACCGGGCACGAACGAAAAAGACCGCAAACGACCGATGTCGCCCAAGGAAAAAACTGGATTGTGCTCAATGTGGAGCCGATTGCCATCGCTTTCAAGGCAAACGTCCTACATCGGGTAGAACCTTTGACGACACCACTCGACCCACGATCGAAAAATAATTCGAAAAACTTACGGTAAAAGCCGAATCGCCTGTCGCCATCAATCGCTGATGGCCTCTATACTAGCTCCCCGTTTGTGCACCGCTCTAGTGCATTCGGCTGGAGCGCGACACGTCCCTCCACACTCCATTCAGAGCCGCCGCAATAATGAGCCTGTTCTCCGCTGTCGAAATGGCACCACGCGATCCAATCCTGGGCCTCAACGAAGCATTCAATGCCGATACCCGTACCAACAAGGTCAACCTGGGGGTCGGTGTTTACTGCGACGAGGAGGGGCGAATTCCACTCCTGCGCGCCGTTGTCGAAGCCGAGACGATTCGCGCCGCTCAACACGTTTCCCGTGGTTACTTGCCGATCGACGGCATCGCCGCCTACGACCAGGCCGTGCAGAAACTGCTGTTCGGCAATGATTCGCCGCTGATCGCCGCTGGCCGGGTTATCACCACCCAAGCCGTCGGCGGTACTGGCGCGCTGAAAATCGGTGCTGATTTCCTCAAGCAACTGCTGCCGAACGCCGTCGTGGCCATCAGCGACCCGAGCTGGGAAAACCACCGCGCCCTGTTCGAAACCGCTGGTTTCCCGGTGCAGAACTATCGCTACTACGATGCCGCCACCCACGACGTTAACCGTACAGGCCTGCTCGAAGACCTGAACGCCTTGCCGTCCGGCTCCATCGTTGTGCTGCACGCTTGCTGCCACAACCCGACCGGCGTGGACCTGAGCCCGGCAGACTGGAAAAACGTACTGGAAGTGGTCAAGGCCAAAGGTCACGTACCGTTCCTCGACATGGCCTACCAGGGCTTCGGCGACGGCATCGATGAAGACGCCGCGGCCGTGCGCCTGTTCGCCGAATCGGACCTGACCTTCTTCGTCTCGAGCTCGTTCTCCAAATCCTTCTCGCTGTACGGCGAGCGCGTTGGCGCCCTGTCGATCGTCAGCGAATCGAAAGAAGAAAGCGCGCGCGTGCTGTCGCAAGTCAAACGCGTGATCCGCACCAACTACTCCAATCCGCCGACCCACGGTGCAAGCATCGTCGCCGCTGTGCTGAACAGCCCGGTACTGCGTGCCCAGTGGGAAGAAGAACTGGCAGAAATGCGCCTGCGGATTCGCGGCATGCGCACCCAGATGGTCGATCTGCTGGCGAAAAACGCTCCACAGCGCGATTTCAGCTTCGTTGGTCGCCAGCGCGGCATGTTCTCCTACTCCGGCCTGACGGTTGAGCAGGTAACCCGTCTGCGTAGCGAGTTTGGCATCTACGCCCTGGACACCGGCCGCATCTGCGTTGCCGCGCTGAACCAGAGCAACATCGACGCCGTGACCAAGGCCATCGTTCAGGTGATCTGAGTCCTCACGTGATACGAAAACGGGAAGCCGCAGGGCTTCCCGTTTTTTATTTGTCTTTGATAAATCTCAAAGCAGCGGCTCCGCCCTTTAAACTCCACACAAATCCAATGTGGGAGCGAGCCTGCTCGCGATAGCGGTCTTTCTGTCACATAGATACAAGCTGTGCCGCCGCCATCGCGAGCAGGCTCGCTCCCACAGGTTTTATGTACACCCGAGAATTCTTGAGAACCCACATGAAAAACGATGACCTACGCGCCGACCGCGACGAGCTGGACCACTTCGTGCCCCGCTCTTCGGCCAAACGCGGTAATAACCTGGTGCTGCAAGTGGCTGCGGGCGTGTTCCTTGGCGGTCTGGCGTTGTGGCTGGTACAACTGACCGCCACGATGCTTTACGCCAAGCTGATGCTCGGCACCATTACCTTCGGCGGTTAGGCCAGTTCGCCCGCGCGCTGGCTGGCCGCGTCGTCATAGGCCACATAAAGTGACTCGGCCACCTGGCTTTTGATCGCCTTGGTGCTTTCCAGGCCCAAAACAAAACCTTCGGCCTTGCCGCCCGCGCGGCTCAATTCGTCAGCGGTGCTGGCCTGAGTGATTGCGTCGAACAGTTTCTCGGCGTGCGGACCAACGCCTTTGGGCAGGCTGATCTGAGCGATGCTCATGCGAACACCCCGCTGTTTTGAAGTGTGAGGGCTGGATGATTCATGGCGCGTACCTTTTCGGCTGAGGGCCGGCAGCGCGTGTCACCACTTCCGGGCAACCATGGTAGACCTCTACCGCGATTCTGGTAACCGCCAATGGCCGATATCCCCCTCCGATCCGATGAAAACATCAAACTGCCAACAGAGACTTGACTTCTCTTTTTGAATCAGTAACATAGGCGCCATTCCGCGATAGCTCAGTTGGTAGAGCAAGTGACTGTTAATCACTGGGTCCCTGGTTCGAGTCCAGGTCGTGGAGCCAGACAAGGTTCCAGAGAAAGCTTCCAAAATCTCTGAAACCCCCGAAAAACCCGCCTTATGGCGGGTTTTTTTCGTTTTGGCGTTTTGTCAGCACGCAGGTATCAAGCAACATGAGTGTTCGCTGCAAGCTCATACGCGGGCTCGGGCTTGATCTTGAACCAGAGGGCGTACATCGCTGGCAGGAACACCAGGGTCAGCACGGTGCCGGCAAACGTACCGCCAATCAGGGTGTAGGCCAGCGTTCCCCAGAACACCGAATGGGTCAGCGGAATGAACGCCAGCATTGCCGCCAACGCCGTGAGAATCACGGGCCTCGCGCGCTGCACAGTGGCTTCGACCACGGCGTTGTAAGGCGACAGGCCGGCTTGCTCATTGGAGTGAATCTGCCCGATGAGGATCAGCGTGTTGCGCATCAGAATCCCTGACAAGGCAATCAGTCCCACCAAGGCGTTGATCCCGAAGGGTTGCTGGAACAGCAGCAGAATTGGCACCACACCAATCAGGCCCAAAGGCGCAGTAGCGAACACCATCATCATTGCCGACATCGAGCGCACCTGAATAATAATGGTCAGCAACATCAGCGCGATCATGATCGGGAACAACGGTAGCAATGCCTTGTTCGCTTTACCCGACTCCTCGATCGAGCCGGCAAACTCAATCCGGTAGCCCGCCGGCAGTTTTTCGATGATGGGCTGCAACTGCGTTATCAAGGCGTTGGAGACATCGGGAGGCTGAAGACCTTCAGCCACGTCACCACGCACAGTTATCGTCGGCGTACGATCACGACGTCGCAGAATGGGTTCCTCCATGCGCACATCCACCGCCCCTACCTGGGACAGCGACACGCGCTGGCCTTGGGCGCCGGTCAGCGTGAAGGCGGCAATTTTCGATGGATCCAGACGCGTCTCCCCAGCGGAGCGAGCGACCACCTGAACCGAACGAATGTCCTCACGCACCTCGGTGACAGGCACCCCCGTGAGCAGAAATTGCAGCTGTTGCGCGACATCGGTCGAGGTCAAGCCGAATGCTTGCAGGCGATCCTGATCCTGCGTGAGATGAAGTGCCGGCGCGCGCTCGCCCAAATCGGTGTTGACGGTCCTCATCATGGGGCTGGCGGTCATGACCTCACGCACCTGCGCGGCGATATCCCGCAACACTGCGGGGTCGGCGCCCATCACCCGAAAGGCCACCGGATACGGTGAATAAGGACCAAATACCAACTGCGTCACCCGCACCCGGGCTTCAGGCGCCAAGCCATCGGCTACGGCTTGCCTGAGGCGGAGCTTGAGCGCCTCGCGCTCTTGCTGACTCGTGGTCAGGACGACGATTTTTGCGAAGGATGGATCGGGTAGCTCAGGGGCCATCGCCAAATAGAAGCGCGGTGCGCCCTGGCCAATGTAAGCGGTGACGATCCTGGCTTCCGACTGCAGAGCCAACCACGCCTCGACCTTGGCCGCGGCCACATCAGTCTGCTCTATAGAGGTGCCGTAAGGCATCTGCACCTCAACCAGCACCTCAGGTCGGTCGGACGTTGGAAAGAACTGCTTCTTGACCACGCCCATGCCCAGAATCGCAACAACAAACAAGCCAACGACGGATGCAGCCACCAGGCCTTTGCGGCGGATCACACTGCCCAGCAGGCGCCTGAAACGCTGGTAGTTCGGTGTACCGTAAATCGCCGTATGCCCGCCTTCAGGCACCTTGATCTGCGGCAGCAGTTTGACGCCCAGGTAAGGGGTAAACACCACGGCCACCACCCAGGAAGTGATCAGCGCAATGCCAACGATCCAGAACATGTTCGCGGTGTATTCACCTGCGGTCGACTTGGCAAAACCGTTGGGCATAAAGCCGATCGCCGTCACCAATGTCCCCGACAACATCGGCGCGGCCGTGTGGCTCCAGGCATAAGCGGAGGCCTTGATTCGGTCGTAGCCCTCCTCCATCTTCACCACCATCATTTCAATGGCAATGATTGCATCGTCCACCAGCAGCCCCAATGCCAGAATCAACGAACCCAGGGTAATTCGATCGAAGTCTTTGCCCGTGGCCGCCATGACAATGAACACGGCCGCCAGGGTCAGCGGCACCGCCGCGGCAACCACAACGCCGACACGCCAGCCCATGCTGAGGAAACACACCAGCAGCACCACGCCCAGGGCAGCAAAAAACTTCACCATGAACTCGTTGACGGATGCGCCAATATTCACCGCCTGATCCGTGACCTTGGTCAGGCTCATGCCCAAAGGCATCTGCTCGTTGATCGCTGTTGCCTCGGCCTCCAGCGACTTCCCCAGATCCAGACCGTTCCAGCCATCGCGCATAACCACGCCGAGCAACAATGCGGGCTCGCCATTGTTGCGTACCAGGAACGTCGCAGGGTCCTCATAGCCGCGCTTGACCTCAGCCACATCGGACAACTTGAGGGTTCTGCCCTGCACCGTCAGTGGGGTATTACGAATCTTCTGCAGGTCATCAAACGCGCCATCCAGGCGGATGAAAACCTGTGGGCCCTTAGCTTCAACCGAGCCGGCCGGCGTTATCATGTTCTGCGTGTTCAACGCACTGAAGATGTCTCGTGCGGAAATGCCCAATGTCGCCAGACGCTCGTAGGACAGCTCGACAAAAATGCGCTCGGCCTGTTCACCGATGATGTTGACCTTCTTCACACCCGCCACATGCAGCAGACGCTGGCGCAAGCTCTCGGCTTCGCGCACCAACAGACGTTGCGGCTCGCCCTTGGCCTTGAGCGCATAGAGCGCGAAGGTGACATCGGAATACTCATCATTGACCATCGGGCCGATCACCCCTGACGGCAACCCCTTCTGCTCATCCAGGATTTTCTTGCGCGCCTGGTAAAACTCCTCCTGGACGGCTGAGGGCGGCGTGCTATCAAGCAGATAAACCGTGGTGAATGCCAAGCCGGGCCGGGTAAAGGTCTCGGTCCGGTCGTACCAACGCAGTTCCTGCATGCGTTTTTCCAGCTTTTCTACCACCTGGTCTTGCATCTCCTGGGCCGTCGCCCCAGGCCAGGCGGTGACCACCGTCATTTGTTTAATGGTGAATGCGGGGTCTTCCGCACGCCCCAGTTTGAAGAAGGCGTACAACCCACCCACAGAAATCAGCAGGATCAAAAACAGGGTGATTGAGCGCTCGCGTACGGCCAGCGCCGAAAGATTGAAGCCGCTCATCGACTTACCTCAACCACTGAATTTTGCGGAGCATCGGCGAGTTCAGTCCTGACCTTCTCTCCCTCGCTCAGCAAGTGAGCACCCAATGCGACAACACGATCACCCACCTGCAGATCCCCCGTCACGCGCACGCTGGCCTCGTTATTCAGGCTGCGAACCTTGATCGGGCGCCATACCACATGCTCCGGCTCTCCCCCAACCACCCAGACACCCGGGCCTTTACCCCCGTCGTAGAGGGCCCCCATGGGCACCTGGAATTCCTTGGCATCAGCAACATCCGTGTCGGCGATAACCACTGAGATCGTCGAACCCAGGGTGGCGTTGGAGAGCGCCCCTTCCAGCACATAACGCGCTTCAAACGTTCGGGTCTGTCGGTCTGCAGAGTCGGACAGCTGACGTAAACGGGCGCTGCCTGCACGCTGGTTCTGCCCGTAGAGCTCAACCGTCGCCGCCGAGCCCAGCGCAGGACGTAGCGTCTCGGGTAACTGGATCACGGCCTCGCGCTGCCCTGAATGGGCAACGCGCACCACCATCTGTCCTGCGCCAACCACCTGACCCGGCTCCGCCAAGGTATCCACTACAACCCCATCAGCATCCGCCAGCAACGTCGAATAACCGGTCGCGTTTTTCGCCACATCAGCCTGAGCCCGGGCAGCGTTTAGCTGAGCCTTCGCCGAGTCGGCAGCCGCTTTGATCCCTGCGTAAGCTGAGGCAGATACCGCACCGACGGACACCAAATCACGGTAGCGAAGTTCATCATCGGAGGCCTGCCGGGCTCGGGCCATAGCGGCCAGCACCGCTTCCTGCTGCGCCCTGGCGGTCAGCGTCAGGTCGTTGGCATCGATGCGCATAAGTGGCTGCCCACGTTTGACACTCTGCCCAGCGTCCACCAAGCGCTCCAAGACTTTCCCAGGCACCCGAAAACCGAGATCGCTCTGAACTCGAGCCGCGACGATACCGGTGAATACCCGTGCCGCAGGCGCGGAGGGTTGAACCACGCCGATGCGCACCAAGGGCACTTGAAGGCGAGGATCGGCAGGCGTGGCCTCGTTGCAGGCCGCCAGGGCAAACGGCAACAAGGCAATGAAAATGAGTGACATGCGATGGCGCTGGATCATAAAGACCTCTCGGTAGCGGATGCACCATGCTTATTCATGTGACCAATTCTGTCAATAGTCACCACCGAGACGAATGAACATTCCCCAACTTGATCAGAGCAAGGCAGAGAGGCTTGATATCTGGTTTTTTCAGGCGCACACGCTGATACGGATGCGCAGCGCATCCGTCAGCGGACGGTTTAAGGCATCAGGCTGCGCAGAACAAGATTGGAGATAAGAGAAGGGGCTTCTTCAACAAAATCGAGGTTGTACTGCAATAGCAAAGGATTGATAAAGGGCCGCAGAGCAAGATGAATCGCCTCTACCGTCTCGTCCAGCGGTGTCTTGCGTTCAAACTCGCCGAGCTCTCGCCCCTCACGCACGATTTGCGACACGAAGCTCTTGATCTGAGCGTCATAGACTTGTGAGCTGGGCCAGCGCTCCGATGCGGCGAACGCTGCGATGTCATAGAGTTTACGGTCATTAAAGAACAGGCTCACACCTGTAGCGATTAAGGTTTTGACCAGGCGCCGAAAACGTTCAGTCGGCGAGATGCCGTCTACATTGATGGCCTGCTCAACTGCCGCAACGATCTCAGTCAGGCAATTTGTACAGATTGCTTCACCAATCGCCTGCTTGGATTCAAAGAATTTGTAGATGTAAGCCTTGGAAAAGCCGATGGCCTTGGCTAGGTCAGAAACCGTTGTTTTGCCATAACCGTACTGACTGAAATGCTCGTTAGCCGCCGCGACAATCTGGTCTCGAATGTCATGATCGACTGGGCCACGGGCGCTGGGCGAAGAAACTGATGGCTGATTCATGCGAGCAGCTTACTCATCCCAAAGGTGGTTGACAACTTGTGACCAAATTGTAATATCGTCACAAAACAACCCTTTCGCAGGTATCGCATGCACCCTCCTCCTCGTTTCGCCGTCTTACTGTGTTTGGGTATGGTTGCAGGTTGCGCAGTGGGCCCCGACTACTCAGAACCTAGTGTGGAATTGCCCGAGCATTTCTCGGCGCAAACGTCCAAGGCACGACAAGTGGGCGCCGCAAATGCCGATCTCTCCGCTTGGTGGAACGCATTTAATGACCCGATACTCAATCAGCTGATAAATCGAGCACTTGAACAGAACCTCGATTTAGCCCAGGCAAGCGCAAGGATCGAGCAGGCTCGCGCCGGTTTGGGCGCAGCTAACGCAGCTCTCCTGCCGTCGGCTACCGTCAACGGTCAAGCGGCCCGAGCCCGTCAGTCATTGGAGACTCCGTTGGGTCAAGTGCTGAATTCAGACCCTTCCTACAATCGCTACGGCAGTGCCTATGAGGCGAATTTGAATGCCGGTTGGGAGCTGGATGTGTTTGGCGGGCTGCGCCGAGGTAAAGAAGCCGCCTTCGCCGATTATCAGGCCTCACAAGCCGGGGCGATTGCCACACGCCTGGCAGTGGTCGCGCAGACAGCCGATCTTTACATCAGCCTCCGTGGCCTTCAAGCACGCCTGGAAATAGCCCGCCAGCAAGTAGACACACGACAACAACTGCTCACCACCATCGAACATCTCTACGCAAAAGGCCTGGCGGCTGAACTGCAGTTGAACCAGACCCAAGGCGCGCTGAATCAAGCGCAGGCCACCGTTCCGGTACTGCAAGCAGGTATTGATGCGGCAATGAATGCGCTGGATGTCATGTTGGGCAAGGCGCCCGGCACTTATAGCGCGCAGTTGACTAAGCCGGCGCCCATCCCTGATGTGCCAGGCCTCTCGGACATGGGGGCTCCGGCCGACCTGCTGCGTCGGCGTCCAGACTTGATCGTCGCTGAGCGCCGACTTGCGGCATCCAACGCACGCATCGGCGAAGCCATGTCCGAGTACTACCCCAAACTGTCTGTGGGGGCGCTGCTCGGCAGTGCTACCTCGGTATCCAGCACAAACCTGTTCAGCAACGGCGCCAGTCAGGCTTCGGCGGCACTGGGATTACGTTGGAGGCTGTTCGATTTTGGCCGCATCAACGCTCAAATTGATTTGGCGAAAGGCCAGGAAGCCGAAGCCTTAGCCGCTTACCGCCAGTCCGTTCTGCGGGCCTGCGAAGATGTGGAAAGCGCTTTTTCAGCGCTGATCAACCGCGAGCAACAATCGACACAACTCGCCCAGGGTGAGTCGGCGTATGCGAAAGCCCGAGCGACGTCGTTTGTCGCTTATGAAAAAGGCGTGGTCAGCCTGATCGAAGTGCTGGATGCCGATGAACACCTTTTAGCGGCATCTGATGGCAGAGCTCAGGCACAAACTGAATCGGCTCGCGCTGCAGTGGCCACGTTCAAAGCATTGGGCGGCGGTTGGCAGCGGGACGACTCAGATGCTCGCGTTATCTCAAAAAGAGCGGGAACTCGAATGTTTTTTCCTGATCCAGGGATATCGAAAGAACTCCAATAAAAAGATTCAGGGGCTTTTTTGTGCTCGCCATAAAGTCAAAAGATCGCAGCCTGCGGCAGCTCCTACGGAGATCGCATCTCACACGAATTCCCTTAGGAGCTGCCGCAGGCTGCGATCTTTTGATCTACCTGCCTTTTTACCGGGTACCGCCGTCAAACATGCTCACTGCTTTTCGCATGCGTCGCCCGCGGCTCGGCATGCCCATGCTCTGCCTCCACCACCGGAATCTCGTTCCCGTCGCAGTCACGCAGCTTACCTTCACTGAAGTAATCCCCTTCCCGCAATGCCGCCAGATCTTGATAACGCAACACGCGCTCAGTACCGGCCGCAAACACCGATTGTTGATCCGAGTTGCCGGCAGTGAGGTGGTTGAAGGTCAGGTTCAGCACGATGGCCATGATCGCCGAGGAGCTGATGCCCGAGTGGAAGATCGTCGCGAACCAGCTGGGGAAGTGGTCGTAGAAATTCGGTGCGGCGATGGGGATCATGCCGAAACCGATGGAGGTGGCGACGATGATCAGGTTGACGTTGTTGCGGTAGTCGACCTTGGACAGTGTCCGAATGCCGCTGGCCGCCACAGTGCCGAACAGCACGATGCCGGCGCCGCCGAGTACGGAGGTTGGCACGGCGGCGATAACCCGGCCCATGAAGGGCAGCAAACCGAGCACCACCAGGAACACACCGCCGGTGGCCACCACGAAACGGCTCTTGATCCCGGTGACCGCCACCAGCCCGACGTTCTGGGCGAAAGCACTCTGGGTGAAGGAGCCGAAGATAGGCGCGATCATGCTCGACAGCATGTCGGCGCGCAGGCCGTTGCCCAGGCGTTTGGAGTCGACTTTGGTGTCGATGATTTCACCGACGGCCAGAATGTCGGCTGAGGTTTCCACCAGGGTCACCATGATCACGATGCACATCGACAGAATCGCGGCGAAGTGGAAGGTCGGCATGCCGAAATGGAACGGTGCCGGGAAACCGAACATCGGGCCTTGGGTGACGGACGAGAAATCCGCCATGCCGAGGAACACGGCGATGACTGTGCCGATGACCATGGCCAAGAGGATCGACAAACGGGAGATAGTTGCACTGCCGATCTTGCTCAGTAGCAGCACCAGCACCAGTGTCACCGCCGCCAGACCGATGTTTGCCATGCTGCCGAAGTCCGGGGCATGGCTGTTGCCGCCCATGGCCCAGCGTGCGGCCACCGGCATCAGCGTCAGGCCGATAGTTGTGATCACAATGCCCGTCACCAGCGGCGGAAAGAACTTGGTGATTCGCGAGAACACCGGCGTGATCAGCAAGCCGATCAGCGACGCGGCAATCACCGCCCCGAGAATCGACTGAAAGCCACCCTCCCCACCACTGCTGACAATCGCCACCATGGTCGCAACACCGGAGAACGACACGCCCTGTACCAGCGGCAACTGACAACCGAAAAACGGCAAACCCAGGGTTTGCAGCAACGTCGCCAGCCCCCCTGCAAACAATGAAGCAGCAATCAACAAACCGATGTCCGCCGGCGAAAGCCCGGCCGCCTGGCCGATGATCAAAGGCACCGCGACGATACCGCCATACATGGTCAGAACGTGTTGCAGGCCGTAAGCCATATTCGCGCCGATCCCGAGATTCTCATCCTCAGGCCGTTGTTGTGAAACATGGGGCGTTTTCATGGTTGGGGGGTTCCCTGGTTTTTGTTGTGCGCACACTGTATGCAATAGTAAGGACAAATGTCCATAGAGTTGTATACAACTAACCAGTCAGATTATGGACATGTGTCCATGCCGCCCTTTTTGCCCATGGCGCCTCCTACCTAAAACTCTTGCAATACATCCCACCTCCCCTTTCCCATCTCACCGCTAATCTTTTGCTTTCCAAGCGACCGCCGGCAGGGCCGCCTCTCGCTTATACATATAAAGTATGCATAATGAAGCCATTCGAAATTCAGTATCACAAGGCAAAGAACGCGGCCAACAAACTGAAGCATCAAGGCATCAGCCTCGCAGAGACAGAACCCGTGTTTTATGACGAACGAGCCCTGACGCTTCAGGACAACCACCACGATGAGCAACGCTGGATCATCATGGGGCTGGATGCCAAAGGTCGACTGCTGGTCGTTGCATACACCTACCGCGACCCGAATTTCGTGCGAATCATTTCCGCGCGCATCGCCACCAAAAACGAGCGGCGCCACTATACGGAGGCTTGACCGATGAAAGATGAATACGACTTCAGCAACGCCAAGCGTGGAGCGATTGCCTCCAGCAAGGGCAAGACCCGAATCACCATCATGCTCGATGATGTCGTCATAGAGACCGCGCGCGAGCTGGCAGAAAGCGAGGGGTATGGCTATCAGACGGTGATCAACAACACCTTGCGCCAGGCATTGCTAAGCGATAAAGGCAAAGCGGCGAAGCCCGATCAGAACACTGCCGGTGCAAATGTCGGGCATTTGAAAAAAGGCATCACCGCCTCCGAACTGAAAAGCCTGGAGAAAAAATTGTCAGAAGCCCTTAGCGAAATCCATCACGTGATGGAGCTTGAAGTTCGTTCCTAGGCACAAAACCAAAACACCCACGCCTGGTCGAGCAAAGGAAAAAGGGGCGAATTGATCAAATCCGCCCCTTTGCGTGGAGCTCAATTTGCCTGCGACACAGGCTCAATCAACCGCTCCAGCACCCGCTTCAACACTTCCTGCGCTGGCACTCGAATCCCGAATTCACTTTCCAGTAACCCGATCAACTCATCCACATCCGCCACCTGCCGCCGTTCGCTGTCGCTGCCCATGCGATGAATGGCAAAGCTGCCGTTGTTCAATGTGCGTCGCCATCCCTCCCCCGTCCGCGCCACCATCAGTTGTTTGACGAAGGATGATTCGGGATGGGTCGAGACGTACCAGTTGCCGAGGGTGTAATCGATGTCTTCCTGACGTTGCAGGTCGAAGATGTATATCGCCCGCCATTCACCACCGACGTTGGCGCGCAGGGTGTAGCCGTCGGCATGCGGTTCAATGCGATAGGGTTCGTGGGGGGTGAGCTGCTCAACTTCGGTATCCAGCATCAGCGGTGCGGTGGGCACCACGCCGCCGAAGCCGACGTCAGTGATGTAGCGTACGCCGTCGAGGGTCACCAGGCTCAAGCGGTGAGTGCGGGCGGTCCATGCGCCTTCGGGCTGGCCCATGACCACGCGACCGGTGATCCCACGTGCGTCGAAACCCAATGTCTGAAGCAAGGCCAGGAACAGGTTGTTGAGTTCGTAGCAGTAACCACCGCGACCGTCGTGCAGGACTTTCTGCTCGATGGACGGCAGATCGATGAGCACAGGTTCACCCATTAAAGTGGTGAGGTTTTCAAACGGGAAGGCACCGGTGTGGCGCAGCTGCAGTTGGCGCAGGGTTTCCAGGGTTGGCGCCGGGGGCGCATCGAAGCCCAGGCGTTGCAGGTACAGCGCAAAATTCGTCAGTCGTGTCTCGCTCATCGCTCAATCCTTTATGCAGAGGTCCGCGGATCGCTCCGCCGATGGGCGCCATGTATAAGGGATAACGCGGTCGGACTGACAATTGATTTAGACAATCGCCGCACACACCAAGTCTATCGCCGCTTGCGCGAACCCAATCGAATCCATGTCGGTGCATGATCGCTGGCATGAGGTTCGTTGCGAACCCAGGCATCGACGCCCGCCTCTTGCAGGTAAGGGCTCAGTGCCGGGTTGAGCAGCAGATGATCGATGCGCAACCCCGAGTTTTTCTGCCAGTGCTGCCGGAAATAATCCCAGAAGGTGTAGATCCGCTCCTCTGGATACAGATGACGCAGGGAGTCGGTCCAGCCCTGATCCAGCAACCGCTGATAACACGCGCGACTCTCGGGTTGCAGCAGCGCATCCTTGAGCCAGGAACGCGGGTTGTAAATATCCAGATCGGTGGGCACCACGTTGTAGTCACCGGCCAGCACCACCGGATGGTCGCTGCTCTGGAGGTCCTTGGCGTGTGAGATCAGCCGCTCGAACCACGCCAGTTTGTAATCGAACTTCGGCCCCGGCTGAGGGTTGCCATTGGGCAGGTACAGACAACCCACCAGAACCCCGTGCACAGCAGCCTCGATGTAGCGGCTATGGGTATCGCTGTCATCACCCGGCAAACCGCGCCGGCTCTCCAACGGCTGCGCATCGCGCGCCAGAATCGCCACCCCGTTCCACGACACCTGGCCGTGCCAGACGGCGCCATACCCGGCCGCCTCCAGTTCGGCGACGGGGAACGCGCCGTCCACCGATTTGAGTTCTTGCAAACAGGCGATGTCAGGCTGCTCTCGCGCAAGCCAAGCCAGTAGATTCGGCAAGCGGGCGCGCATGCCGTTGACGTTGAAGGTGGCGATTTTCAGGTTCTTCATGATCCGACGCGCTCAACGGATGGGGCGGTATCCAGTTGTGACCGGGGTGCGCCACGGCAGTTGCCGCGGCGAGCGAAACAGGCGACTAAAGGCGCGAGCTTACAGCGGGTGATCATCCCATGATGCCTTGAGCAACGGCAGCAGCGCATGCCTGTCCACCGGCCGACTGAGGTAGAACCCCTGCACTTCATGGCATTGGTCCGAGATCAGGAAGTCCAGTTGTTCCAGCGTCTCGACGCCCTCTGCGGTGACAGTCAGGCCCATGGCCTTGCCCAGGTTGATGATCGCCTGCACCACGGCGCGGTCATTGCTGCCGTTGCTCATGGACGCAATGAAGCGCTTGTCGATCTTGATCCCGTCAAACGGATACATACGCAGATAACCCAGCGAAGAATAACCGGTGCCGAAGTCGTCCATGTTCAGCCGTACGCCCAACTCCTTGAGCGCATTCATGGTCGCCAGAGCGCCATCGACGTCGATGAGCATCACGTTTTCCGTGATCTCCAGTTCCAGTCGACTGGCAGGCAAGCGGCTCTGGATCAACGCCTCCCGGACGTCCTCGATCACATCGCTACGGGCAAATTGCACCGGCGACAGGTTGACCGAGACCATCATCGCACCGGGCCAGGTCAAGGCCGTCTCGCACGCCTCGCGCAACACCCAGCGCCCTAATGGCACGATCAGATCGGTCTGCTCGGCCAATGGAATAAACGCGTCGGGGTTCAACAAGCCTTGCACCGGATGTTGCCAGCGCAGCAGCGCTTCGACCGAGACGATCTGCTTGCCATCGACGTGATAACGCGGCTGGTAATGCATCACGAATTCGTTGTTCTTGATCGCCTGACGCAGGTCGCTTTCCAGTTGTCGGCGGTGCTGGATCTGATCGTTCATGTGCGGCGCAAAGTAGCACCAGGTCTTCTTGCCATTGGACTTGGCCTGATACAACGCGATATCGGCACAGCGAATCAGCTCCTCCGGAACGTGCCCCTGGCGCCGACTCAAGGCGATACCGATGCTCGCGCCGATGTGCAGCGTGTGATGGTCGTAATGAATCGGCTGATGCAGGCTGTCGAGCAAGCGCTCGCAAAAACGGTCGATTTCCCCGTGGCTGTCCATGCCGTGGAGCACCAGCACGAACTCGTCGCCACCCAATCGAGCAACCAGATCGATGTCCCGCGTGCACTCGCGCAAACGGATCGCCACTTCCAGCAATACCGCATCGCCGGCCGGATGGCCGAGGGAATCGTTGATCGGCTTGAAGTTATCCAGATCGATCATCAACAGCGTCAACGCCGCCGATTGCTCTTTGAGTGCCAGCGCGTCTTCGAGGTAGCGCGCCAGTTTGTTGCGGTTCGGCAAGCCAGTCAGCGCGTCGTGCATCGACAGATGCTGGATCTGCGCATGGGCGGCGACTTCATCAGTGATGTCGCTGGCCGTCCCGCGAAAACCCAATAGCGCGCCCTTGCGCTGAATCGGTCGTGCCGACACCCGACACACCCGTTGTTGCCCCGATTGATCACGGTAGGAACAGCGCAAGTGGCTGACGGCTTGCTCTTCATCAAGTTTGTTCAGCCACAGTGACAAGGGCGTTGTATCGCAGCTGAGCAGTTGCCCGATGTTCTGCCCCAGCCATTGCTGATCGGAGAATCCGGTGACGGTGCCGAAGCGTCCCGACAGATACGTGAGGCAATGCTGGTCGTCGATTTCCCAGATCCAGTCGGACGCCGCTTCGGCCACCGCACGAAAACGTTCTTCACTGGCCTCCAGCGCCTGATTCGACAAATCGAGGCTGGTGTAACTGGCATCCACATGCCCGGACGTGCGCAGGACATATCGAAAGAAATAAGCGGTCAACAACGCCAGAATCAACAGCGCCCCGCCCAATGGCGGCAGCAGCGACCAGAGCAATTGGTGACCCGGCCGCTCAAGCCGGGAGACCAGGCTGTAACCGGTGCCGGTCAGAGCGACAGCTGGCTGACCGGGAACAATGCCGTCGTCGGCCGTCAGGCTCAAATCACTCAACCCGTAATCGGCACTCAAGGTATTGAGTTTTTCAGGGTTCAATTGATCGACATATATCAGCACTGAGGTGCTTTTGGGATCGACTGCCGGGCGTTCGTCATTGGGCACGATCGCGGCGGCCGTCAGCAGCGCCGGTTTGCCCTCGAACAAGGTGTACCGGCTGACAGGCTCGATGAGGCTCTCTTGGCTCTGAACCTCCTCTGTGAGACTCGCCATCGAGGTCGACAGATAGGCCGTGGCTTCGCCCTGCACCTGAAGCCCACGCACTATGGCGTATTTGGTTCGCTGACCATCGATCACGAAAACGCCATCGTAGTGATCGATCGTGAACAGCGTTTTACCCACGTTCTGATCGACGTAGGCCCACTGCACATCGACCTCACCGTTCAGGTGGTCGTAGGCGGTCGTCCAGTTGGCGTAACTGGCAATGTAGTTTTTCGAGGCGGTAATGCGGTTCTCAAGTGCGCGTTGCGTGTAGAACGTGGTTTTGCTCAGATCCTGAGCATCGAGCCGTCCGGCAATACTGAACAAGGCAATCAGTGCAATCAGCACCCCAACCAGAAACAGCAGGCCGATGACGAACATCAGGTTGCGGGTAATCGGTGTATGACGCGCAGGTGCAGCGGTGGTAACGGCAGTCAAATCCATGCACTTGTTCCTGTCAATCGATCGCCTTATCGGGTGAGGCCGGCGGGGTCTGGTCTGTCGTCATGACAGCCAGGCTCTCCACTGACCATAGCAGCCCTGCCCGGTCACCGCCCCTGAATAACGCAAGTCATTGCCGCACTTGAAAAACAGAACACATCGCTATTGCCAATCGATGGACGCTGGCCTGTAATAGCACGCCTCACCCGCGCCTCTTTTCATGCAGAGAATGCCTGTCATGGACACACTGGAAGGTCAAAGAGTCAGCCTGCGCCCTTTGCAATTCAGCGATGCCGCCACGCTGGTCAATGCTGCGCGGGATGGCGAGTTATGGAACCTGACGGTCACCGTAGTGCCCTCCTCGACCACCGTCGACAGCTACCTCAAAAAAGCCCTCGACGGCCGCTTTGCCGGTACCGTCCTGCCCTTTGTCATCGTGCTCAAGGATACCGGCGAAGTCATCGGCTCGACACGTTTCTGGAAAGTCGACCGGCTCAACCGCAAACTCGAAATCGGCAGCACCTGGATCTCGGCCAGTTGGCAGAAAACCTTCGTCAATACAGAAACCAAATACCTGATGCTGCGCTACGCCTTCGACGTGCTGGACTGCGTGCGGGTGCAATTCACCACCGACGAAAACAACCAGAAGTCACGCAACGCGATTCTCAGGCTGGGTGCGCAACAGGAAGGCATCGTGCGCCACGAACGGATCATGCCAGATGGACGCAAGCGTAACTCGGTACGGTTCAGCATCATTGATGACGAATGGCCGAAGGTGCGAGAGAGTCTCGAACAGAAGCTGACGGGTTATGGTCTTCGATGCAATCCATGACACCAATATCGGACCTGTAGGAGCCAGGCTTGCCGGCGAAGGCGTCCTTGAGAACGCCTTCGCCGGCAAGCCTGGCTCCTACGAAAAGCGGTTTATTCGGAGGAAAATTTCAGCGATCCGAGCGCATCAGCGCTTCGACGCCGCCTTCCATGGACAATACCGCCGAACGATTTCGCCCCGAATGCTTGGCCTGGTACAACGCCGCATCCGCGCGCTTGATCAACATTTCGGTACTGTCGTGCCCTGTCGGCACAAACGAATAACAGCCAAGGCTGACCGTCACGTAGCCCGTGGGTGAGCCGCTGTGGATGATGTTTTTGTCCATGACGCTTCGGCGGATCTGCTCGGCGATCGTCAGTGCACCATGAATATCGGTGTCCGGCAGCAACACCGCGAACTCTTCACCGCCGTAACGCACCGCCAGATCGGCGTTGCGGTGACAGCAACTCTTCAGTGCCCGCGCCACTTCGGCCAGGCAATGGTCCCCCGCCACATGACCGTAGGTGTCGTTATAGCGCTTGAAATAATCGATATCGAGCATGATCAGGCTCAGCGGACTCGACCGCCGGGCGCCGCGCCCGAACTCGATCTCCAGCGCCCGCTCGAACAATCGACGGTTGGCCAACCCGGTCAGGCTATCGTGGGTGGCGATCAATTCCAGGGTTTTCTGCGCCTCGCGCAAATCCGCCTCGATGCGCTCGCCCGCGCGCACCTGATGAATGAACACCCAACCGAACAACCCCACGCCGAGGACGACCAGAGCGACGATCACACTGGATTGAATCGCCGTGTCGTACCAGTCCTTGAAGATCGCGTCTTCGGAAGATGCCGCCGCGACCACCACTGGATAGGCATCGAGCTGACGATAGCCATACAACCGGACGATGCCATCCACCACCGAGCCGATCATGGCGTTGCCCGATGTCGCACTGGGCAAGAGTGTTTGAAAAATCTCGCCCTGAGCCAATGACGTGCCGATCTGCGACTCCACAAACGGCCGTCGCGCCAGCAGCGTTCCATCGGTCAACGCCAAAAACATCGCACCGTTGTTATCGAGGCTGAAGCTTTTGAAGAACTGATCGAAGTACGACATTTTGATCCCGGCCAGCAACACACCCTGGAAATTTCCGTCCTGGTCGTTTACCCGTCTGGACACCGGAATGATCCATTCGCCATTTTCCCGACTGCGAATCGCCGGGCCGATGTGTGCCAGGGACGACGCGTTTTGCTGGTGAAACCTGAAGTATTCGCGGTCCGCCACATCTGGGCCACGGGGCAGGTTTTCGAACGACGTCACAACCCATTGCCCCTGCTTGTCGAACAAAAATATCCCATGCAATTGATGCAACGTTTGCACCCGCCGCGCGAAGGTTTTCTGCAAGCGTGGCGTCTGGGCAGCGTCGAAACCCTCTGCCTGAATCCAGTCCACCAGACTGGTCAGCACCAGATCGGCTTTCATGAACGTGTCTTCAGCCTGCTGCGCCATGGCCCGGGTCAGGTTCGACGAAGACACCTCGGCCAACGCCAGGTCGTGCCGACGCGACTGCTCCAGTTGCAGGTAAAGCAGCCCACAAAGGCACAGGCACACCGCCGCAATAAACAGCACCGCGGCTTTGAGCAGGGGCAGCCGCTTCAAGGCACCATCGGGCGCGTGGTGCGGATCGGGAATGGGGATAGGCAAAAGCGAGTCCTGAAAGGGTAAGGCATGGGCAGAGGCCCAAAACCCTTATTTTTTGTGAGCTTAGTCTACGGGGTTGTGCAGGGTAAATGCGCCTGACCTACAGAGATCGACTTCCCGACGAGTGAAATACGAAAACCGTCTCTGCTAGGATGAAAAACCTCAGGAGCCTGTCGAACGCTTCGATATCGGCTGCCGTCCATGCCCCGGCCGTTTACCCAAGGAGGAAAAACATGAGCGCTGCGTACTACCCTGCCACCATTGACACCGTTGTGTTCGATCTCGGCAATGTCCTTATCCGCTGGAACCCCAGAAATCTTTACCGAAAGCTGTTCGGTGAAGACCTGGAGGCCATGGAAACATTCCTGTCTGAGGTCTGCCACACCGCCTGGAACGAACAACAGGACCAAGGCAGAACTTGGCAGGAGGCGATTGAGGAAGCCATCGCCCGACATCCGTCCCAAGAGGCATTGATTCGCGCCTACCGCGAACGCTGGGAAGAAATGCTCGATGGTGCCATAGAAGAAACGGTGAACATCCTCGATGAACTGCATGCCAAAGGCGTGCGGTTATTGGCGCTGACCAACTGGTCTGCCGAAACCTTTCCGATTGCCCTTGAGCGCTTTGAGTTCTTGCAGCGATTCGAAGGCATCCTGGTGTCGGGTGCCGAGGGGATAATCAAGCCTTCGCCGGAGATTTTTCAGTTGCTGCTATCGCGGTTTGACGTTGATAGCCGCCGCGCAGTGTTCATCGATGATCATGCGCCGAATATTGCAGGAGCACGCCGGGAGGGATTTCATGCGGTTCAGTTCTTCAGCCCGGAACAATTGCGCGAGGAACTGGTGGCGCTTGGGTTGCCCGTACAGTCAGCGAGATGACACTGAACGGCTACATTCCATTGCGTAAACCGATTTTCGTAGGAGCCAGGCTTGCCGGCGAGGGCGCCCTTAAGGACGCCTTCGCCGGCAAGCCTGGCTCCTACTGGTCTGCAACAACCGATCCATCACCGCGAAGGCGGAACCCGAATATCCCCTGCCCGGCACTGTGTCTTTACACCCGACCCGCACGCGCCAAACCCCAGGTCCTTGTCCATGCACACCCGCACTTCCGACAGCTCAGGGCCATTGCAAATCACGGCAATGCCATTGGCCGGAATCCCGGGGTTGCTTTGGCGAAACATCTGCGCGATTTCCTGGGCTTCGAAGTAATACGAGCTGCTGAACGGTTGCAGCTTCTGCGGGATCTTGACCGCACCGAGCGCCTTGTCGGACGCGTCCAGGTAACCCATGGCGCCGAGGCCGCTGCACGTGCCGTGCTTGGCCCATTCGTGATCGAGCAGCTTCTGGGTCGGGAACAAGGTCAGGCCCTTGGCATTTTCCGCCGGTGACAAGGTCACCCTCGGCGGGCAGGACTCCGGCCAGCCGCCCTTGGCGTATTGCGGCCAGAGACCGTGAAGCACGAAGCCGTAGCCTTTACCGGAGCATTGCGCATCGTCTTTGTGGGTCAGGCAGAAGGTCGGCGACCAGGAGAGCGTCAGCAGGTAGTAATCGAACACCCCCGCGACCGATTCCGCCTGGACTTTACTGCTCTGGGTTTCGCGGGCGCTGCTCAGGCCGACGTTGCCGAAGGTCAGCGCGATCAACGCGACGATTGCGTAAAATTTCTTCATTACCCACTCCTTGGGATGATTGATTTGGCCGTAAAGGGCCGAAGAATGGTTTTGTCACGCGTGTGTTTCAATCGCATGACGCAAGGCAAAACCGCATGACCTTGAAGGAGCTACGATTAACTGACATCACGACAGGATATCGAAATGAGTAAAGCAGACGAGCTCGCCGAGAAGCTGAAACAATCCCGGCAAACCAGTGCCGACGCGACCATCGCCGATCAGGCCATCGACAGCTGGCCCGCCCAGGTCTATGAGCTGTATCACCAGATTGAAGCCTGGCTGCAGCCACTGATCGAGGTGGGTCTGAAACTGCGACGCAACTCCACGCACGTGTTCGAGAGTGCCCCAGACGGGGCAACCTACGATTACGCCATCGACCAACTGCTGATCGACGGTAACCACCACAGCATCACCTTCGACCCTGTCGCCCGCTTCACCACCGACGGTGCCGGGCGAGTCGAAATCCACTCGACAGACAAGGAACTCGCCCTGTTGCGAACCGTGGACGAACACGGCGAGACGCATTGGTGGCTTCAGGCGATCGAACAGTCCGGACAACAACCGGATGCGATCGCACTGACGGAACACAACCTGCTCCTGGCGGTGCAAGAGGGGCTGGGGCTTTAAAGCTTGTTCTGCCCCACCGCCATCGAGGGAGGCGCCGCTCGCCTCCCGTCCAGTGTTGGCCGTTCCGAAGGCAGATTCAGTGCCCGCAACACCGGCTTATCGTACCCATACACATCGGGCTTGAACGTCACTCGCCCGTCAAGACTCAGGTCCACCGTCCAGTAGGCCAACAGCACCGGCACTTTCACGGGGAGCCTGATGTTCTCTGTCTTGCCGTTGGCTAACTGCTTTTGAATCCCTGCACTGTTCCAGCGAACCGGGTCGTTGAACAACAACTCCACCAATTGCAGCGGGTTTTCTACCCGAATACAGCCAGAACTGGTCGCGCGATTGGATTGCGCAAACAACTCGCGATGCGGGGTGTCGTGCAGGTAAATCGCATAGTCATTGGGAAAGCGAATCACCACCTGCCCCAGCGAGTTATCCGCCCCTGCATCCTGACGCAGCGTAAGGCCGCGCGGGTTGTCCCAATCAACGGTCAGTGGATCGAGCACGTTGCCTTCTCGATCGATCACACGAATCCGGTTTGCATCAAGATAGCCAGGATTGTTGCGAATCTTCGGCAGCATATCCTTGACCAGAATGGTCGGCGGCACGGTCCAGGTCGGGTTGAACGTGATGTAAGTGATCTCGGATTGAAAAATCGGTGTGCTGCGATACGGTTTACCGACCTGCACCCGGGAGCGCCATATCAACTTGCCATCGCGATAGAACGAAACCTTGTACCCGGCGATGTCGACGATGACAAAGGTGCCCTGAAGTTTGTACAGCAGCCACCGCGCCCGCTCCATGTTCACGCGGACCTGGTCGATTCGCGACTCGACCGGCACGTTCAGCGCCGCGAGTGTCGCCGGCCCCGCCACACCATCCGCCCCAAGGTATTGCTCGGCCTGATACTTCTTCACCGCCGCCATGACGGAGTCGTCGTAGTCGGAGCGCGCGTTCATTTTCGCGCTTAGGTAACCACCCGCCACCAAACGGGCTCGCAACTGCGCAACCGAGGCGTCGTCCATGCCAGGCCTGAGGGTCTGCCCTCCCGGGACCTTTGGCCAACCACCACTGTCGCGAACCCTGCGCAATTGCGCCAAGCCCTGTCGCAACGTGCCATAAACCGCTTCTTGTGGCGGCGCTTGGGCGAACGCGCGCGCGACGTCATGGCTGTCGAGGGCAGCGAAGAAAAGATTGACGTCCTCCCGAGGGTCGATGCCGACCGGGTCGAAATTCCAATGGATGTCCAGCCGCGAAGGGTCGACCTTGCCGCGCCGCAACTGCAGCAGCGCTGTGATAAACGTCTGGGTCGCCGAGATATCAAAAGCCGCCCGTTGCCCGGGTGTTGGTGCAGTGGTCTGCATCGAGTTTCTGGCCGTGACCAGTTCGGCAATTCGAAAATCCTCGGGGTCCAGGCCATCGACCACGGTGTCGCTCAGGCTTTTCAATAACTGGACGACATCGTCATCGTCCGTCCAGGCGGCGCGATAGCCACGATGGCTATAAAAGTCCATCACCGCTCGATTGACGTCGACCCGTTGATGACCTGGTGACGTGAGCAACGGGGGAAACGCCGAACTCAATGGCGCCAGCGCCGCCTGAATAGCCTGACCGACATAATCGCCTGGCGCGGCATCCACGCCGACACTAACGGGAGATGGCGGCTCAATCGGCGAAGTTTCCGCAATTGCCATGCCGCTTATCAGAAAGCCCATAAAAAATATGCGGCTTATGACGAATAACCTTGTTAACTGCCCCATGGATAATCCTTAATCTCCCATTTTCAACCGGCTAGCGTCGTGCGCGCTGCTAGACTCGAAACAATCAGATGAGACTTGCATATGGCCCTAGACCGCTTCGGCTTTTTAATGACGGCCCTGTTGCTGACCGCTTTTACCTTACCGGCAGCCTACGCCGATTCGCTTGAAGCCGCGCTGATCAAAGCGGCCCCCAATGCCAACGCCAAGGTAATTGCCTTGGCCGTACGCGCTTCCCAATGCAGCCGGGCCCGGAGTGCGGCCCCGGCTCAAAGACTAGCAGTGATCGATTATTCCCTGCCCTCGACCGCGCAGCGTCTTTGGGTGTTCGACCTTAAACAACGCAAGTTGTTGTTCCACGAACTGGTCGCCCACGGTCGCAACAGTGGCGAGAACATGGCCCGCCAGTTCTCCAACCGCAATGCCAGCTTCGCCACCAGCTTGGGTTTGTACCGAACCCAGTCCAGCTATATCGGGCAGAACGGCTATTCGTTGCGCATGGAAGGTTTGGAGCCGGGTTTCAACGACAATGCTTTCGAGCGGGCGATCGTTATTCATGGCGCGCCCTATGTCAGTCCGGATCTGGCGCGAGCGAATGGCCGGATTGGCAGAAGCCTGGGTTGCCCAGCGGTGAGGCCTGCGATTGCACATCAGTTGATCGACTCGATGAAGGATGGGCAGCTGTTGTTTTCTTATTATCCGGATCAGCGCTGGTTGAAGTCTTCCTCGTATATCAATTGCGGTAACGCCACCGTGGCGGACTCGTCCAAGCCGAACAGAAGTCATTAAACACAGAGTGAAACTGTCAGAAATGTAATCTTGGCCTCAGTCTGCTGAAAGGCGCCGCCCGTTAGCCTTCACCTCATTAAGTTCTCCTCCCTCCGCTCAGGATGGATTTGAGGGCTTCATCAGGCTGACGGATGGGAAAAACGGCATGCATTCCAACACCTCAAGACGCACCTTCGTGAAGGGCCTTGCCGCAGGCGGGGTTCTTGCTGGCCTCGGGCTGTGGCGCACGCCGGTCTGGGCGGTCACCAGCCCCGGCGAACCGAGCGTACTGGTCGGTACCGACTTCGACCTGTTCATCGGCGAAACCCCGGTCAACATCACCGGCAACCCTCGAACAGCGATGACCATCAACGGCGGCATTCCCGGCCCCTTGCTGCGCTGGCGTGAAGGCGACACGGTCACGCTGCGAGTGAAGAACAAACTCAAGGACAGCACCTCGATCCACTGGCACGGCATCTTGCTGCCCGCCAACATGGACGGGGTGCCAGGGCTGAGCTTTCACGGCATCGAGCCGGACGGGATGTACGTCTACCAATTCAAGGTCCGGCAAAACGGCACTTACTGGTATCACAGCCATTCCGGCTTTCAGGAACAGTCCGGGGTTTACGGGCCATTGGTGATCGACGCCAAGGAACCGGAGCCTTTCCAGTACGACCGTGATTACGTGGTGATGCTCACCGACTGGACCGACGAAGACGCCGTCGGTCTGATGAAAAAACTCAAGAAACAATCCGATTACTACAACTACCACAAGCGCACCGTGGGCGATTTCATCCACGACGTCAGCGAGAAAGGCTGGGGCTCGACAGTTGCCGATCGCAAGATGTGGGCCGAGATGAAGATGAACCCCACCGATCTGGCCGACGTCAGCGGTGCCACTTACACCTACTTGATGAACGGCCAGGCGCCGAACATGAATTGGACGGGGGTATTCCGCCCCGGCGAAAAGCTGCGACTGCGCTTCATCAATGGCTCGTCGATGACCTACTTCGACGTGCGCATTCCGGGTTTGAAAATGACCGTGGTCGCCGCAGATGGCCTGCACGTCAAACCGGTGAGCGTCGACGAGTTCCGCATCGCAGTGGCGGAGACGTTCGATGTGATCGTCGAGCCGACCCAGGACGCCTACACCCTGTTCGCGCTGTCGATGGACCGAACGGGTTATGCGCGAGGCACCCTTGCGGCGAAGGCCGGGTTATCGGCGCCGGTTCCTCCGCTGGATCCGCGACCGCTGGTGACCATGGATGACATGGGCATGGGTGGGATGGATCACGGCAGCATGGGCGGCGATATGGCGGGTATGGATCACAGCGCCATGCCTGGCATGTCGGGCATGGACGGCGGTGACATGCAGGGCATGGACAGCATGGCCGGAATGGATCACAGCAGCATGGCCATGGGCGCCATGGCCGGCATGCAATCCCATCCCGACACGGAAAAAGACAACCCGTTGGTGGACATGCAAGCCATGAGCACCTCACCGAAACTCGACGACCCGGGCCTGGGCCTGCGCGACAACGGCCGTCGCGTACTGACTTACTCCGACCTGCGCAGCACCTTCGAAGACCCGGATGGCCGCGAGCCCGGTCGCACCATCGAGTTGCACCTCACCGGCCACATGGAGAAATTCGCCTGGTCGTTCAACGGCGTGAAGTTCTCCGACGCCGAACCGCTGCGCCTCAAGTACGGCGAGCGAATCCGGGTGGTGCTGGTCAACGACACGATGATGACTCACCCCATTCACCTGCACGGCATGTGGAGCGACCTCGAAGACGAGAACGGCCAGTTCATGGTGCGCAAACACACCATCGACATGCCGCCGGGATCAAAACGCAGCTATCGGGTCACCGCCGACGCGCTCGGTCGCTGGGCCTATCACTGCCATCTCCTGTACCACATGGAAATGGGCATGTTCCGTGAAGTTCGCGTGGAAGAATGAGGCGCTACCCATGACCAGACTGAATCGCTCTACCCGCCTCGCTTTGGCACTCGCTGGCCTCACGGCTTCTTCGGCCATGGCCGCCACCGACGACATGCAGGGCATGGATCATAGCCAGATGCAGGGCATGGATCACAGCCAAATGCAGAGCATGGACGACGGCCAGATGCAGCCCGCCGCGCCAACCCAAAGCCGCACACCGATCCCGGTATTGACCGACGCCGACCGCGCCGCCGTGTACGCCAGCCCCGCCGGCCACAATGTGCATGACACCGCGCTCAACTATTACTTCCTCGCCGACAAACTCGAATGGCAAGACGCCGACGACGGCAGCGCGTTGGCCTGGGATCTGTCCGGCTGGATCGGCGGCGACATCGATCGCCTGTGGCTGCGCTCCGAAGGCGAACGCGTCAATGGCAAAACCGAAGACGCGGAAGTCCAGGCCCTCTGGGGTCACGCCATCTCCCCCTGGTGGGACGTGGTGACCGGCGTGCGCCAGGATTTCAAACCCGGCGCCCCACAAACCTGGGCCGCCCTAGGCGTGCAAGGCATGGCGCTGTACAACTTCGAAGCCGAGGCCACGGCCTTCATCGGTGAAGGTGGCCAAACCGCCGCACGACTGGAAGGCGACTACGACATTCTGCTCACCAACCGACTGATTTTGCAGCCGACCGCCGAGCTCAACGTCTACGGCAAAAACGACCCGCAACGGGGCATCGGCTCCGGGCTGTCCAACACCGAAGCCGGCCTGCGCCTGCGCTATGAAATCCGCCGGGAATTCGCGCCCTACATTGGCGTGACCTGGAACCGCACCTACGGCAAAACCGCCGATTACGCCAAGGACGAAGGCGAGGACCGCAGCGAAGCCCGCCTCGTGCTCGGCGTTCGGTTGTGGTTCTAAACGCTTTAACTCAAAAACCTAACAACCAACCGCTTAAAGCGGTAAGAGGCCTTGCATGCGCACCATCAAAACCACCGCTGTTGCCATCGCACTTTCAACCGGGCTGCTCATGAGCGCACTGGCTCAAGCCCACCCAAAACTGCTCTCTTCCACCCCGGCCGAAGGCGCGGACGGCGCAGCGCCGAGCAACATCGAACTGCACTTCTCCGAAAACCTCGTGACCCAGTTCTCCGGCGCCAAACTGGTCATGACCGAAATGCCCGGCATGGCCCACTCGCCCATGCCCATGAAGGCCAAAGTTTCCGGCGGCAGCGACCCGAAAACCATGGTCATCACCCCGCTCTCGCCATTGCCCACCGGCAGCTACAAAGTCGAATGGCGCGCCGTGTCTTCGGACACTCACCCGATCACCGGCAACGTTACGTTCAAAGTGAAGTGATTGATGAGCGACTCGGTCAGCATTGCCCTGCGCTTTGCGTTGTATGTGGATTTGATGCTGTTGTTTGGGGTGGCGCTCTTTGGGCTGTACAGCCTTAAAGGACGGGAACGGCTGTCGGGAGCGGTATTGCCGTTTCGGTCGATGTTGGCGGGGACGGCAGTGCTGGGTGCGCTGCTGTCCGTCGCCAGCATGGTGATGATGGCGAGTGCCATGAGCGGGGAATCGGAGTTCGCCGAGCTGCGTCCGCACATCGAGATGATGGTGCTTGAAACGGACGTAGGGTTGGCGTGTGTGGTTCGCATCGTTGCGCTGGTGATTGCTGGTTTAGCGGTGATGCTCCGTGCGCCTGGTTTCAGTTTGCTGGTCGCGGCTTTTGCTGGCGGTGTCGCCCTCGCCAGCCTGGCCTGGAGCGGGCACGGGGCGATGGATGAAGGCAGTCGTCGTTTCTGGCATTTCACGGTGGACATTCTGCACCTGCTGACGGCAGGGGCCTGGCTTGGCGCATTGATGGCGTTTGCGTTGATGGCGAAGATTAATGCGCTGCAAACCGAAGCGCGCATCAAGTTGTTGGCTCGCGCTGTTAATCGATTTGAGGTGATTGGCGCGGTCATCGTGGTGCTCATCACGGTGACGGGGGTTGTGAATTATCTGTTCATCGTTGGGCCGAAGCTGGATGAGGTGTTTCTCAGTACTTACGGGGTTTTGCTGTTTATCAAAGTGGTGCTGTTTGCCGGGATGCTTGTACTTGCCGCGTTGAACCGGTTTCACCTTGGGCCGTTACTGGAGCGATCGTTGCGGGACGGGCAATACGCCGTCGCCACTAATGCGTTGCGGCGTAGCGTGGTGGTGGAGTTAGCGGCTGCGGTGGTGATTGTGGGGTTGGTGGCCTGGTTGGGGACGTTGAGTCCGCAGATGGACGCTCTGTAGGGAATGAAGCATCCGATGACCGGCCAGGCAGTCAGTGGACAGGGTGAGAGTCCTTTACTAGCGTCTAACCACCAGATTTCAAGCCATGGGGTTCAACACCCAAGCGCCAAGGTGAAAATGCGGCGCAATTATCGAAAGGAGATCGAAAATGGCTGACGTACTGAAAGTGGTGGATGTCGACTTAAAACTACTTAAATCAAACCCACCGCAGCTACATATATCGGCAATTGGTCTGGTGGGTTCTGCTGGATGGACAAACCCGAGATTGGAGCCACGGTTCTATATTCAGTTTCCGCCAGACGGCATTCAAGACTTTGATTTTGTTGCTGATCCGCCCAAAGGGATTGTTATACAGCCCGTCCTTCCCATCGCTGCATCAGAACTTTGGGAAAACCCGCCACTCAATATACTCAAGGGAGTAAGAATCCACTCTGCTACCAACTGCATTGAAGCGTATCTTGAGACTTCAAGGTCTTTGTCGCTTTAACAATCAACTAATGTGGAGAGATACGTGTCGGGCCTTGCCTGACACGTATCACGCGCTGGAGTGAATGGGGTATTGGGACAGTGGATGACAGCCGAGAAGCGCTTTCACTACACTGACTCCCGCTTGAACCCCACTCCATCACAAAAGCCCGATAACAATGAAAACCATAAAAAGCACCATGATGCTCTGTGGCCTGCTCGCGTTAGCCTGCGGCGTTCAGGCAGAGCAAAGCCCTTCCCATCTCGACACCGTCCTGCAACAAGGCCAACTGCGCGTTTGCACCACAGGCGACTACAAACCCTATACCTTCAAAGGTGAAGACGGCGAATACTCGGGGATCGACATCGCCATGGCCCGCTCGTTGGCCGACAGCCTGGGCGTGAAGGTTGAGTGGGTCCAGACCACCTGGAAAACCCTGATGCCCGACATGCTCGCGGGCAAATGCGACATCGGCGTCGGCGGCATCTCCGTCACCCTGGAACGCCAGAAAAAAGCCTTCTTCAGCACCACCCTGGATGTCGACGGCAAAATCCCGCTGGTGCGCTGCGAAGATCAGGCGAAATACCAAAGCATCGAACAAATCAACCAACCTTCGGTTCGCCTGGTCGAACCGGCCGGCGGCACCAACGAAGCCTTCGTCCACGCCTTCCTGCCCAAAGCGCAATTGAAGCTTCACGACAACGTGACCATCTTCCAGGAGCTGCTGGATAAGAAAGCTGATGTGATGATTACCGATGCTTCGGAAGCGCTGTACCAGCAGAAACTCAAACCAGGTCTGTGCGCGGTTAACCCGACGCAATTTATGCAGTATGGGGAGAAGGCTTACCTGCTGCCGCGCGATGACATTAGCTGGAAGTTGTATGTCGATCAGTGGCTGCATTTGGCCAAGGTGACGGGGAATTACCAGAAAATTCTGGGTCAGTGGATAGCGGTGCCAGAGGGTAAATAGCCCGCTGCTATCCATTCCATGTAGCAGCTGGCGAAGCCTGCGTCCGGCTGCGCAGCAGTCGCAAAACCAGAACTCACGAAGCATCAGGTAAATCACGCAACGGCGAAAACACCCCAGCCGTTGCGTCACTCCTTAGTCGTGCAGCAACCCTGAGCTGTATTCATTAAAGCTGTTACCGATAGCGCTCCCACCAAAGTTCACCTTGTTGGCGCTATGGCCATCAAACTGTTGGCAATCTGCTGAGAAGCACGTGCTGGTGCTCACACCCGAACAGGCGCTCAAGAGCAAAGCACCGGCGATCAGCACGACTTTGAAGAGGTTCAGGATCATTTTTCAGTTCCCTTGGGCTAGAAGCATGGCAACACGACCTTAGGTCATCATCCTATGCCGCAAGCCCGTCAAACTTGATGAAACATTGCTGAGTGACAGCGTTGGTTCAGCTGCCATCATCGTTACGGCTGCTCATCGTCAATCGCAGTGCAGGGTCACTCCTTTTGGGGGCGCGGCGGGTTGTCCTGACGATAGGTATGCTGGGGGTTGATGACCAATTGCCTGACCTGGCTGTCCAACTCTTTGCTGTGATACAGGTCCAGGCATTTGAGCAGCTCAAAGCGAACGCCTTGACGCTCTGATTCGACCAGTGGATTGTGATAAACACGAGCCAGAAACTGGTCAACCAGAGGTCTACCGGCTTGAGGTGCTTGCTCCAGATCGAAATAGGTCCAGTCCATAAGCGCACTGGCACTGCTTCCGGCGTCCTGGGCGGCTTTAGGTTCGCTCTTGTAGGCTGTAGCGATGCAGTCTGCCAGCACCATATCCTTGTAATTTTGCGCGTAGGTGCGCCCGCCTGCCTGTGGGGAGTTGGTCGGATCATCCTTGGACCAACTGTTGGAAGGCGCGGTAGCCCAAGCCAGTACCAAGACCGCAGTCAAATATTTCATCAAGACAAACTCCAGAAGTTTGCGCGGTCGGTTTGATAGTTCATACCCGGCTCATTGAAATAGCAGTGGTCATAACACATTCTCCCGTCAAACAATGTGGCATGCCCCTGAGCGTCCGACCAGCCAGAAACTTCAAACAAAATAAGCCCTTTCCGGCCTGCCAGGGTGCCGCCATCTGCGGCTGGGTATTTGACCGTCTCGGCACTTCCCCATTGCTGTTCCAGATAGGCAATCAGGCTTTTGACGCGATAAAAGTACCAGCGCTTGTCAGCGCCAGACACGGTTTCGCCAACTATTCGCGGTATGAGTGAGCCGGAGTAATTGAGGATATAACTCATACGTACCGCGCACGTGTTGACCCACCTTAGGGCCGGATCACGGCTGTTAATGTTCATTGCAACATTGCCGCCAATGACTGTCGCAACTTTTTCAGATGGATTGACGGTGTCGTAAATCCGTTGAGATGCCGCCCACGCGCTGGAAAATGAGGGTGGAATCATGTTTCATCCTTGAGTTTAGGAAGCAGAAAATCTGCAGCAGTTTAATCCTTCATGCTTGAGGTGACATAGACCTGAATGACGGGGTCATGAAGGTGTGTTGCGCGGAAGACTCCAGAAGATGAAGCAAATGGGCGACCTCTTCAGGTCGCCCATCTTCATTGCGGCGACTACACCTGCGCTTACAAGCGCCGCCCCATCACATCCAGCAAATCGCAGCCATCGCGCAGCGGAATCGCCAACACCCGCGCGAAGTCCTGCAGGAGCAATGCATCACGACTGATGCCTTCGCCCCACAGAAAGGGTGTCTCAGCAACCAACTCCCGGGCCCGTTGGGGATTTCATACCGCTTAGCCATCGTGGTCTCCTGCCTTCGATGGGCGCGAACTCTACCGAATATCGGTGTTCAAGTGCGCTGACGGCGATTTCAAAGGATTTCGCACAGAACATAGTGCCATGATTCTTGTGCTCCGGTTATCACCCGAGAGATCTTCGGCGATCCGATGGACGACGACATGGCACTGGACTACCCTTGGCACTGTGCCATCATCCAGGCTTGAGGGCTAAGCGCCTAGCCACTGATAGCCATCGCTCCCAGCACACACGCAGATATGGAGATCGCTGTGAAGAAAATAATAATACCAATCGCCTTAATACTCTCTGGATGCTCGATCCCTAACCCAAAGCAATTTTCAACAGCGATAGACGAACTGAAGCTTGTCCAGTCCGGCAGGTCCAACGACATTATAGACGAGGGGAGTTTGAAGCCAGAAAGCCTAGAGGATTTGTTCAACCAAACAGACTTGGGACTGAGTAATAGAAATAAGGTGCTATCACGCCTGATGGCAAAATCAGACATCAACTGCAATAAATTTATTGAGGCTGTTGACAGTAAAAGGGCCAACACCAATATTGCTTTGGGATTTTGGTCAACCGCTACTGCTACAGCTGCGGCAATTGTAGCAGGGCGAGCAGGACAGAACTTGGCCGGCGTCTCTGCTGTTACATCTGCAACAGCTCAATCAATAAATGACGAACTATTCTCTGGTATTTTGATGCCCAACATTGTCAAGGAAATCAAAATATCTCGGGAAACCCTGCGTGCAAGAATTTCAACTAAATTCCAAGAAAGTGAAACTACCTACACATACCACATGGCCGTTTCCGACGCTATTTATTACCATAATCTATGTTCAATTACAGTCGCACTCTCTGCACTTGTAAACAAAGCATCCGAACAAGACGCAAGCAGACTGATTACAAAGGATGAGATGCTAGGCTCTATCGATTCAGAGATTCAGCGAATACAGAACTCCATACTCAGCAGCGACCTTGGCCTTAGTACAGATCAAAAAGACAGCCTCAGAGCCGAGTTGGTTAAGCTCTCTCAACGCCGGTCTGAACTTGTGAAGATGTACGCACTACCGGCATACCAGAGCGGCGGTCGCGGTGTGACTGGTGGTGGCGCAGCTGGCGGTGGCGCAGCTGGCGGTGGCGCAGCTGGCGGTGGCGCAGCTGGCGGTGGCGCAGCTGGCGGTGGCGCAGCTG